>NZ_JBNFNU010000014.1:0-26288 GCF_057364445.1 Xanthobacter sp. BG11Y11_SDJG | reverse complement strand
GATGGCCTCCGGTCTCGATTTGGCGCTGCTCGCCGGCGCGGCCCGCCTGCGCGCTGCCCCTCGCTGCTGCGCCGCCTGGAGCGCGACCGCCCGCGCGGCGCCTGAGCGGGAGCAAGAGAGCAGGCGCCTCGTTCTGCGGCCCGTTACTTTCGCGCTGCCCGCCGCGGCGCATCCGCCGGACAGGCGGGGCGGCACCCCATCCCGACGCGCAACCTGCCCCTCAAGGCCAATCCAAGCGCCCGAGTGCCCCTTCTTGGTCCTGCCGGATGGAGACGGGGCCGCCGTCGCGTGCTTTGGTGCACCCCCAAGCGCGATCGAATCCGCTTTCGGAAGGCGCTTGCTTTACGTATCGTGATGCAAAAATCGGGAGGCGCCGGCAATGCGCGTGTGGTGGATCGGCGTCAATGTCGCCGTCGCGCTCCTGATCGCGGGCATCATCGCTTTTCAGTCGGTCGCCGACCGACGATTCCTGATCGACGACGCCCTGACCGAAGCCGAGAACCTCGCCTCCGCGCTGGCCGAGGAAACGCAGCATCTCTTCGGCGGCATCGGGCTGGCGCTCCTGACGATCGCAGACGAGGTGCGCAGCAGCAATGCCGGCCCCTGGGAGCAGCGGGCCAAGGCTTCGGGCGGGCTGTTGCAGGCGCTGCAACAGGCCTCGCAGAGCACCTACGCATTCTTCGTCCTCGACCGCGAGGGCATTCTCGTCGCCACGTCGCGAACGCTGGATCCGCAGCCCGTCAACCTGTCGAACACGCCGGAATTCGCCGCCGCGCGCAACGGAAGCGAGGCGCTGATCATCGGCACGCCCCGGCTGGGCCGCGTCGGCCATGCGGAGGGACAGTGGATCATCAACCTGGCGCGGCGGCTCGTCGACGCGGACGGCAATTTCTCGGGCATGGTCGCGGCCTCGATCTCCGTCGCATACATGCAGACCTTCTTCGATGCCCTGCACCTCGGCGAGGGCGGCTCGATGGGGCTGCTGAAAGGCGACGGCACGCTGCTGCTGCGCAGGCCCTTCGTCGAAACCCAGATCGGCCGGCGGTCCAACGACAGTCGGCTAACCCAGGACATCCTGGGCGGCGGGGCGAGGGGGCGCGCGTCCGGCGTTTCGCCGACCGACGGCTTGCGCCGCCTGGTCGGCTTCCGCCGGATCGACGCGCTCGGGGTCGTCGCCTTCGTGAGCCGGGCGGAGCGGGAGGTGCTGGCGCAGTGGCGGCAGAACGTCGCCTTCCAGAGCGGCATCGGCCTGCTCTCCATCCTCGTGTTCGTGTCCGCATCGATCGTCATCGCCACCTTGGCGGCTCGGCAGCGGCGCGCCGCAGCGGACCGCACCGCCCGATTGAAGCTCGTGGCCAACGAGGCGGGGCATCTGGTGGCGGCTTCCGACGTCCAGACCCTTCTTGCCCAAGCGGCCTCCATGACCCGGCGCCTGGTTGGTGCCCGGCAGGCGGCTGCGATGTCCTTCAACGGGTCGGGTGGAGCGGGTTGCGTTGAGCCCGATATCGATCCGCAGTCGGACACCGGTGCCGATGCGATTCTGCCCGCCTCCGATCCCCGCCTGTTGGGCGTCCGCGACGAGAAGCGCGTGCTGCTGCTGGACGGACGCGGCGAGGGGGCGGACGGAGAGGGGGAGCCGGGCGGGACACTGCGCAAACGGCTGCTGGTCGTGCCCATCGTGACCTCGAACGGCCAGTGCCGCGGCGTGCTCCAGGCCGGCGATCCCCCCAACGGCGCGTTCACCGAATTCGACGTTCACGAGCTGGTCCAGTTCGCCAGCGTCGTCGCAGCGTCCCTCGAATCCCTTGAGGCCCGCTTGGCGCAGGCGGAGGCCCTTGCTGTCGCCAATGCGGAGCGCAACGACAAGGCCTTCATCCTGAGTTCCATTTCGGACGCCATGTACGTCCTCGACCAGGACTGGAACTTCACCTACCTCAACGCCGAGGCGGAGCGCATCCTGGGGCGGACCAGCGCGGAGCTGGTCGGGCGGTCGGTCTGGGAGGCGTTTCCCGCGGCCAAACAGACGGCGATCTTCGACAATTACATGAGGGCGCGCAAAACCGGCGTGCCGGTCGAGTTTGAAATCTACTATCCGGATTTCAAGGCTTGGTTCGTTATTCGCGGCTTCCCGCACGAGAAAGGCCTGACCAGTTACTTCCACGACATCTCGCAGCGGATCGAGTCCGAGCAGCGGCTGCGGCAGGCGCAGAAGCTCGACGCCATCGGCCAGCTTACCGGCGGCATCGCCCACGACTTCAACAATCTGCTGACCGTCATCCTCGGCCAGGAAGACGCGGTCATCGAGTATCTGAAGGCGAACGGCGCGCCGGCCGCGGTCCTGCGCAGCGCCGAGACGGTCCAACTCGCCGGCGAGCGCGCCGCTGAACTGACGCACAGGCTCCTCGCTTATGCCCGCCGCCAGCCGCTTGCGCCCCGCCCGACCGATGTGAACGACCTCATCCGCGGTCTGGAGCTGATCCTGCGCCGAACGGTGAGCGAGAGCGTCGACATCGAGATTCGCGAGGGCGACGCACTGTGGCAGGCCAGCGTCGATCCCGGAGAGCTGGAGAATGCCGTCCTCAATCTCGTCCTCAATGCCCGAGACGCGATGTCTGACGGCGGCCGGCTCACCATCGAGACGGCCAATGTGATGGTCGATCCGACCTATGCGACGGAAAACCAGATCGCCATAGGCTCGTATGTCGTGATCGCAGTCTCCGACACCGGAGAGGGCATGTCCGCGGACGTCCTTGCCTGCGCATTCGAGCCCTTCTTCACCACCAAACGGGACGGGCACGGGTCCGGACTTGGCCTGTCGATGGTCTACGGTTTCGCGCGCCAGTCCGGCGGACAGGTGAAGATCTACAGCGAGCCGGGGCATGGGACCACGGTCCGCATCTACCTGCCCCGCGCCGATGGCGAAGCGCCCGGCGCGCGGAACTCCAGCGCGGCGGAGGACCTGCCGCGCGGCGACGAGACCATCCTCGTCCTCGAGGACGACGACCTGGTGCGCGGCCACACCGTCGCCAGCCTGCATTCGCTCGGCTACACGGTGCTGGAGGCATCGCAGGGCAGCGAGGCCCTCGACATCCTGCGCGGCAGCGCGCGGGTGGATCTGTTGCTCACCGACGTGGTGCTGCCGGGCTCGGCCTCCGGCCGGGTCGTCGCCACCGCGGCGGTGGCCCTGCGGCCCGCATTGCGGGTTCTCTATATGTCGGGCTACACTGAAAACTCAATAATTCATCATGGACGACTCGATCCCGGGGTTGAATTACTGAGCAAGCCGTTCCGCCTTGGCCAGCTTGCAAGCAAGATCAGGGCGGTTCTCGACAGTGCAGGTTCCTAATTCGGCGCCTGCCGAGGCGATGTGAGGTGATCTTGCCGAAGCGCGTCCTGGTCCTCGACGACGACGATATGGTGGCCGGCACCATTTGCTCCATGTTCGAGCGTCTGGGCTACGAGGCGCGTGTGTCCGGCACGGCGGCCGACTTCTATGCGGATTTCGACGCCTGGGCGCCGAGTCATCTCGCCATTGATCTCGTGATGCCGGACGTGGACGGCGTCGAGGTCCTGCTGGAGCTGTCCCGGCGAAACGTCACGGCGGCGATCATCATCACCAGCGGTGCCGGCAGCCGCGTTCTCGAGGCCGCGCAGCGGGTCTCGACCGAAAACGGCCTCAACGTGCTCGGCGTCCTGTCGAAGCCGTTCCTGCCGCGCCAGCTCAAGGAGCTCCTGTCGGGAGACGTCCGCGGGGCCAGACCGACCGCGGCCGCGGCGCCGGAGCGTGCCGCGCGCTTCGACGGGGAGGATTTGTCCCTGGCGCTCCAGCGCCGCGAATTGGTCGTGCACTACCAGCCGAAGATCGCCTGCCGGACCGGCGAGTTGCGCGGGTTCGAGGCGCTCGTGCGATGGCAGCACCCGCATTTCGGCCTCGTTCCGCCATCGGACTTCATCCCGCTGGCCGAGCAGTGCGGCCTGATCGGCGGCCTCACCGACGTCGTCTTCGAGCAGTCCGTTGCCTGGCTCAGTCAAGCCTTTCCGGGGGCCTCGCACCACATCGCCGTTAACCTCTCGCCGGTGCTGCTCGCCGATGTCCGGCTGGCCGATCATTTCCAGCAGATTGCCAGGGGCTATGGCATCTCCAACGAGCGCGTCATGCTGGAAATCACGGAAAGTTCGGCGATGAAAGACCCGACGGTCACCCTCAGCGCCGCCACGCGCCTGCGCCTCAAGGGGTTCCGATTGTCCATCGACGATTTCGGCGTCGGCTATTCCTCGCTGGTGCAGCTGATCCGCATTCCGTTTTCAGAATTGAAGATCGACCTCTCCTTCGTGCGGGCGGTGAACACATCGGAGGAAGCCCGCAAGGTCGTGATCGCCGTCACGGGCCTGGCCCGCAGCCTGGACATGGAGGTCACGGCCGAAGGCGTCGAAGATACGGCCATCCTCGACTTCATCCGGGACCTCGGTTGCGAACTGGCGCAAGGCTACTATATCGGCCGACCCATGCCGGGCGAGGCCGCAGCCCAATGGCGGGGTCTGCCTAACTGATCACAGCCCCGGCCAAAGACCGGCCATCGCCAGCGGACACCAGCGGGATGCCGAGGCGTTGCCGCCCGAACTCGCGCTCGGAAAAAGTGCCGATGGCGGCTTTGGGACAGCGGCACTCCTGCAGCTTTACAAGGCCAAGCTCTCCGGCCGGAAGCGGGGTGTCGCGGATCGTCCGGTGAACGGCGGCGGCGGCCGCCGCGCGACATCTCCCGTCGACCCCGACGCGAGCCTGTCGTATGCGACCCCGGGCCCGGCTTAGAGCGCGATCCGCTCAGATCGGCTCAATATGATCGGCGCGTGCTCTGGTCACCATCGGCGCCGGCCATGACGATCGCTTGAGGGGACCGGGCCAGTCACTCTCGACGAGGGATGCGTGGGGGCGAGCGCCGCCGGCCGTGGTCGCATTTTTTGCGCCGCCGGCGACCGGGCGAATCGGGCCATAAGAGCGTCGATCCATCTCAACAGGCGCACCGCAGCCCAGGCCGGGCGCAAGGGGGCAGCGAGACGATCATGGATGCGGGGACGGGATTGACGGCGGACGAGCAGCGCACCTTCTCCAAGGTGGCGCGGCGGCTCATTCCGTTCATGATGCTGCTCTATCTCGTGAGCTTCCTCGACCGCGTGAATGTCGGCTTCGCCGCCCTCACCATGAATGCCGACCTCGGCTTCTCGCCGGAGGTCTATGGCTGGGGCGCGGGCATCTTCTTCATCGGCTATTTCCTGTTCGAGGTGCCCTCCAACTTGGTGCTGGAGAAAGTGGGGGCGCGGCTGTGGATCTGCCGCATCATGCTCACCTGGGGCCTGATCTCCGCCGCCACCGCCTTCGTCACCGGCCCGAACTCCTTCTTCATCATGCGCTTCCTGCTGGGCGCGGCCGAGGCCGGCTTCCTGCCGGGCATGATCCTCTATCTCGGCTACTGGTTTCCGCTCGCTTTGCGCGCCCGCTACATTGCCCTGTTCATGGCGGCCGTGCCGATCGCCAGCGCGGTCGGCGCGCCGCTGTCGGCGCTGATCATGGAAAGCCACGGTTTTCTCGGCCTCGCCGGCTGGCAGTGGCTGTTCATCGTCGAGGGACTGCCGGCGGTGCTGCTCTCCGGCGCGGTGCTGGTGCTGCTGCCCAACGGGCCCGCGGATGCGCGCTGGCTCAGCACCGCGGAACGACGCACCATCGCGGCGCGCCTCGCTGCCGACCATGCCGGGCCCGATGCCGCCACCCACCACAGCCTGTGGCCGGCCTTGCGGGACCGGCGGGTGCTCATGCTCTGCCTGATCTATTTCGGGCTGGTGGTGGGGCTCTACGGCATCGGCCTGTGGCTGCCGCAGATCATCCGCGGCATGGGCTACAGCGTGCAGGAGGTGGGGCTCCTCCTCGTCGTGCCCTACGCTGTCAGCGCCCTCGCGATGCTGGCCTGGGGCCGCCACAGCGACGCCACGGGCGAGCGCGTGCTGCATGTGGCCGGCGCGGCCGTCCTCGGCGCCGCGGGGCTCGTGGCGAGCGTGCACGCTCCCTCGCATCTGCTTGCCATGGCCGCCGTGACCTGCGCCTCGGTCGGCCTCTATGCAGCCCTGGCGCCGTTCTGGTCGGTTCCGCCGCTGTTCCTGCACGGCACGGCGGCGGCCGCCGGCATCGCGCTCATCAATTCGGTCGGCAATCTCGGCGGCTTCGTGGGCCCTTATGCGGTGGGCTTCATCAAGCAGCACACCGACCGCTTCACGGCGGGCTTCGAACTGCTGGCGGCGGTGGTGTGCGCCGCCGCCTTGCTGACCCTGGTGCTGCGCGCCCTGCTGCGCCGACGCCCCCATCCGCGCGACTGATCCGGGCGGGGAGGGCGGCTCGGTACGGCGAGGCGACACCGCTGTCGGATCAACACGGAGCCGAAGTGGCGCACCCGGCACGATTCGAACGTGCGGCCTTTGCCTTCGGAGGGATTACTTGTAGCTCCGTCGAAATCACGATGGAGCACGAAGAAATGCGATATCATACTGTTATTAAAAAAGAATTTGTAGCTGGCCATAGCCGAGACTATCCTTCTCTCCGCCACCACTTTCTTCCTGCCGCTTACGTGGCGCTTACGCGAGACGAAGCGACAAGGGCGGAGATTTTCCATGGCTAAGCTCACAAAAAGGGCCGTCGATGCAGCAGAGGCCGGCGCCAAGGATTACGTGATCTGGGACGACGAGCTCCCTGGTTTTGGCCTCCGGGTTTTCACGTCCGGCAAGCGAAGCTACGTCCTTCAGTATCGGTCGGCGGGCCGATCGCGTCGGTTCACGATAGGGCTGCACGGGGTATGGACACCTGAACGCGCGCGCCAGGAAGCCAAAGCGCAATTGGGCCGGATCGCGCAAGGCGACGACCCGGCTGAAGAACGGCTGCTTGATCGCAAGGCGCTCACGGTCAAGGAACTCTGTGACCTCTACCTCGCCGACCTGCAAGCGGGTCTCATCCTCGGAAAAGGCGGGCGCCCCAAGAAGCCGGGCACGATCGCCTCCGATCTCGGCCGCATCCACCGTCATATCGTTCCCCTCCTCGGCTCGCGTCGCGTCAGGGACCTGGCGAAAGCCGACATCACGAGGGCCATGAAGGACATCATGGCAGGGAAGACGCGTGTCACCGTCATGACGAAGAACCTGCGCGGCAAGTCCATCGTGAGAGGCGGCGCCGGCACAGCCACGCGGACAATCGGCCTGTTGGGCGGCATTCTCACCTACGCTGTCGAAGCGGGGATCATCGAAACGAACCCGGCGCACGGTGTGCGGCGGCCGAAGGATAATGTCCGTGCCAGGCGACTGAGCGAAGCCGAATATCGCGTCCTCGGCGACCTGCTCAAGGCGGCGGCCGAGAACGAGAGCTACCGGATGTCGGTCGAGATCATTCGCCAGATCGCGCTCACGGGATGCCGCCGCATGGAGATGGTCACACTGCGATGGGCAGAAGCCGACACGGATTTGAGTTGCCTGCGGCTGATCGACAGCAAGGAGGGAAGCTCCATCCGGCCCATCGGGCTGCCAGTGGTGGAATATCTGGAGAAGCGCCGGAAGGAGGCGGTCGGAGATTACGTCTTTCCCGGCCGTGACGGCCAGAACGCGTTCGGCAGCTTTCCCAATCATTGGAGGAAGATCTTCGCGGACTCGCCCCTGGTCGATGTCACCCCCCACATCCTGCGCCATAGCTTCGCCAGCGTCGCGAACGATCTCGGGTTCACGGAGGTCACCATCGCCGCCCTGGTCGGCCATGCGAAAGGATCGGTCACGAGCAACTACATCCACACGCTCGACACCGCCCTGATCATGGCAGCCGACACTATCTCCGGCTACATCCAAGGGCTGCTCGACGGAGTTGAGTTCAAGCAGACCACCTATGCGCTTGATCGGGGCTCCCGCAAAGCGGCATTGGCCCGGTTTCTTCAGAGGGCAGCCGGAGATCCCGGATCGGCAGAGCAGGACAGTTTGCCCGTAGCAGCATAGGCGCGCCGACGGATAGGCCCTTCAGTGACCGCGGCTAGGCCGGCGCGCGGCGAAGCGAGGAACAGATGAGATCAGAGAGCGAGGCAATGCCATCCTTGGCGCGCATGGCGACCAGATTGGGTGCTGCGCATTGCAGCTCGCGCGTATCATTGATGATGAGAACTCAGTTGGCGGTTTTCGCCATCTCGACGAGTAGCGCATCGGCCAGCGCCGTTTTGCCGGCAGAGGCGCCGCTAGCGACAAGGATGCTTGAGTGTAAAGCGATACCTGCCTACAACCCGCCGGCCTGCATGGCGGACATGATCCGAGTGGCGATATAATTGTCGAGAGCGAAGACCGCGACGGCAGGCCTGCAGATGGCGAGGCCGCAGCCACATGCGGCAACAGGCCCTCGAACCACTTCCCGATCTCGAGCAATGCGGCCGAGATGCGCGGCGCACCAGCACGAGCTTCGGCGCCGACACCCGAAGTCCATGAGCGGATGGTACCGCTGATGCTTGGTCACGAGCAGAACCACGCCTCACGGTGGCAAGCGATCGTGTCGATTGCTGGCACGATCGGCTGCTCGGCGCCTGAGGTGCAGTCGGCGACCTGACCGCCGGTCAGGAGGAAAGCGATCGGGCGACAATGATAGTCGATCGGTGCGTGGATTTCGGTCGTGCCCCCCGCGAGCGACCGCTCGCCTGACTGCTCTCCTCCTTTTCCACCTGCAGCGTAGCGATGGGCCTTGATGCCGGAACTGTCGATCAACACCTGCGCCGGAGGGCTTCCGCTCTGCATCGCCAAGCCTGGATCTATACGCCATGGCATCACGGGCTCCACGCAACTCGGGCCGACGACGGCACGGCCCGCGCGGAAATCCGCTTCGCCATGTCCTGAATACGGCCATAGCCAGCCGAACCGGATGTGCTTTTTCAGGCCCGTTCAGCCCCCGCAATCCGTGGGCGGCGCGACCCCCGCGAAGCGATCGCTCATCCACGCGACGGCGGCCTCCGCGCTCTTGTGCGCCGCGGCCATGTGCCCGACGCCAGGCATCAGAAGCATCCGCACCTTGGCGCCCGCCTTGCACAACCGCGCCATGTAATCCTGCGTCGCATCGGGACGGACAATCGGATCCGATGTGCCTTGCGCCAGGAACACGGGCAGCTGCGAGGGCAACGGGCCGGGCGTATTCTCCTGCATCAGCGTATGCCACGGCTCGATGTCGCTCAGGTTTGCGACCCGCAGAAAATCCTTCTGCAGCGGGCGCTCGGTCACGCCGCGCTCCAGCACATCCAGCAGGGATTCGACGCATTCGCCCGCCAGCTGGTCGACGACCGGAATGGCGGCCGCATCGAGCACACGCGCCAGCGGGGCGTCATAAAACTTCGACCAGGACCACAGCGCCATGGAGGTCAGGTTCTTGCCGGCAACCGTGCTGATATCGTCATTCAACAGCGCCGCGAGTTCCGTGGCCGGTGCGGCGGCGGCGACGCCGACGAGGTCCAGCTCCGGCGCGTAGCGCTTCGCGAGAAGGCCGGTAAAGAGCGCGGCCTGGCCGCCCTGGGAGTGGCCCCAGACGGCAAAGCGATTGGATGCGCCGCCCTGGGCTATCGCGCGCGCGGCCCGCACGGAATCAAGCACGGCCCGCCCTTCGCTGTTACCCACCAGGAAGGGATGCGGTCCAGCAGTGCCGAGGCCCGGATAGTCGGTCGCAACGACGATATAGCCGCGCTCCAGCATCAGATTAAGACCCTGGACGTTCTGGAAGAACGTGCCCGTGAGGGATGGCGCGCAGCGCGCGATCACGCCCGTGGTCGGATGCGCCCAGGCGACAATCGGGCGGCCTTCCGGCGGGGGGGAACCCTGCGGAAGGATCACCACGCCGGAAACGGCAATCCGCTTGCCGTCGAGCCCCGTCGATCGATAAAGAACCCGATAGGCGGTCGCGCCATGGGGGGCGCCGGGCATCGGCTCCTGCCGGATCACCGTCCCGTCCGCGCCGTTCAGCTCCGCATCGCTGCGCACGTCATAGAAGCGGCGTCTGGCGAGGACAGGCCCGGCGCAGCCAAGCGCCAGCGCCATTCCGACGATCGCCGCCGCCCGGCTCGGCCGGCGCCCCATGGCACGGCCGGCGAGACCCTTGCCGGAGACCTGCTCGGCCCGCCGCACCGCCCGTCCGATAAACGCCCGAAGCCATTCGATCCGATTCCGCATGTGATGCCACTCGCCTGCTCGTCAACTCGATCATCATCCTGCCGTTTCCGACCGTCGGAAGCAGCATGCCAGGATTGCCGCACCGGCCGTAGCCGTGCCGCGAATGCCCGCCCGGCTACGGCCTTCCGCCGCCACGGCAGAGGCCACCGGCCGGAGAGCAGATACGGTATTCCGCGTGCATTGTCAGCGGCCTATGCCGCGCCATCCCCCAGGCGATGGTTGTGAGGACGTGGCGCGGCGCTGGAGCGGATCGACACTCAGCTGTCGGGACGGTTCTCTTTAAGACAACGGCGTCCTGGCCGGGCTTGTCCCGGCCATGACAGCCCTCAGAGGCTCAAATCCATCCAATGATCTGAATGTCGATCGGTCCTAAGCCTCGCGTTGCGACAAGCGGCGCGCCAGGCGTTCCAGCGGATCGCCGGTCTGCTCGGCGAGAGCCAGCAGCCAGGCGCCCTCCAACTGGGTGATCAGGGATTCCGCCGCGCCCTCGGGGTCGGCGTGCCCGAGCCGAGCCGCGTGCCGGGCCGCGCAGGAGGTCCAGTTCGACAGAACCTGCCGAGCCGCGAGGCGCAACCGCTCGTCCTGCGCCCCGGCCTGCAGGATGCTGGCGACCGGACAGGCCAGGACCTGCCCTTTCTGCTTCACAGTATCGGCAATCGCACGGGACACCGCGGCAGCGCCGCCGGCGAAATCCGTCGCATGCGACAGGATCCGGTCAACCTGCCGTTCGACGACTTGCCCCGCCCAGAGCGTGGCCGCCTCGGCCAACTCGCGCTTGCCGCCGGGAAAGTGGTAGTAGAGCGACCCCTTCGGCAACCCGGAGGCGGAAAGGATCTCCTTCAGGCCCACGCCATCATACCCCTTCCGTCGGAAGAGGCCGGAGGCCGTGCGCAGAAGGATGTCTCGATTGGAGGGTTCCGACATGGCCGACCACTACAAAGATTAGACCAAATGGTCTATGCCTCCATTAGACCACTCGGTCTAATGGAGGAGCGGGTATGCTGCAGGAGCACGGCGCGGAACAGCGGAACCTGACCATTGAGGCCGAGGGAGCACGGCTTGCGGCCTGCTACTACGCCCCTGCCGGAGCCTTGCGCGCGAACGTGGTGCTGCATGGCGCCACGGGTGTGCCGCAACGCTATTATTCAGCCTTCGCGCGGTGGGCGGCGGCGCGCGGCATCGGCGTCCTCACCTATGATTATCGCGACTTCGGCGCATCACAGCATCGCCCCATGCGGGAAAGCCACGCGACATTCGCCGATTGGGCGATCCGCGACCAGGGCGCGGCGGAACATGCCCTGGCCGAGCTGGCGCCGGAAGGTCCATTGTGGGTGCTGGGCCACTCCCTGGGTGGGCTGGCCTTCGCATTCCGCAGGCATGATGTCCGGGTCGAGCGGATCACCACCGTCGGTGCGGGGTTCGGGCATGTCAGCGACCATCCCTGGAGCTACCGCCCCCTCGCGCTGGCCTTCTGGTATGCGCTGGGGCCCGTCGGCACGACGCTTGCCGGCTACTTGCCCGGCAAGCGCCTTCTGCTGGGGGAGGACCTGCCCGCGGGCGTCTACTGGCAGTGGCGCAGATGGTGCACGCGGCGCGACTTCTTCCGCGGCGATATCGGCCTGAGCCTGCCCGAGCCGGACTTCCGGATGGATGGCCCCGCCTTGCGCATGCTCACCATGGCGGACGATGTCGTCGTGCCGCCGGCTGCTGTCCGGCGCTACGCCGCCGCATTTCCGCAAGGACGGATTGAGTATCGCGAACTGGTGCCGGCGGAGTTCGGCCTCTCCTCCCTGCGGCACATCGAGGTCTTCTCCAAGCGGGCCACGGCGGCCTGGCCGGCGCTTCTTGGACTGCCGGATACATCCGCGGGAGAATGGGAGCCGAACTGACCGATCCGTTTGGGCTCCGAGGGAGTGGCCATCACATCGATCTAGAGCGCCGCGACGGTCGCCGACGGATGCCATGGCGGCCGGTCTATAGACGCCGGGGTCAAAACGAGTTCACCACCAACATTATAATTACAACGTGGGTCGGCCGCATGGGCAAGTGGTCCAACGGACTCCAATTGCGTTGAAAAGCTTCGGCGACGTACCTAGCCCGCTGCCGTGAGCCGGATGCGCTAACTTCCGACGACCGAACGAATGGTCGCGGATCATATCGCCCCATCCTTTTCTGGGCGGCAACAGAAATAGGGCAGAGGTCAACGAAGCACCAGCCATAAGGCCCAGTCTTACTTGGCCGCGAATCAGGTCCTGGAGGAAGCCAATTTAGCGAAACCAAGAGTTCCATTCGCCACCGCGTATCCGCAGGGGCCAGGCACAAACGTCGATGTCAGGAAGATAAAAATATTGTATCGTAAAAATACAAGTTTCGCTTTCAGTTTTGATTTCTTTTAGGGAAACCGATCCTCGGTAAATTGACCTGACCTAGATCTTTTTGAAGTTCATTTAGATAATGAACAATTGCAACCCGCTCATCGAACGAAAAAACGCGCGCATGCTTGATCGTAGAACTGGTAGATTCGCGCACGCACCTCAGTCCAGAATGCCCGCCCGCGAGGTGTCATCTGCACCACTCTGGCACGGCGGTCCTCGGCGCCGGCAACGCGCTGGACAAGACCATCACGCTCGAGGCGCTTCAAGACGCCATCGAGGCTCTGCCGCGTGACGACGAGATAGTCGCCGAGTTGGGCCAAGGGGATCCCGGAGGCAAACTTGTCTTGCGAAAGGGCTCCGAGAACGGCCCACTGCACGGTTGTGATGCCGAGCTGTTGGACTGCCTGCTGCTGCAGCTGGTTGCCGAGCTGGAAGAGGCGGAAGAAAATCCGGTTGTTGAGATGATCGTGTCCGACATTCCGCTGCGTGGGGTCTGCGGCCGCAGGCAGCTGCGTCGGTTCATTGCCGTCCGTGGATGCAGGGGCCAGCTCCCGCCGCGCCGTGCGCTTGGCGGCAGGAGGTCGCGGCGCGCGTTCGGCCGGCCGCGATGTGCGTCCACGCGTGGCACGGGCGGGCTTCTGATCGGTCGTCATCCAGACTCGCTCATCCATAGGTTCGGCACCGGAGCAAGCCTCGGACCTCAGTAGACCCGTGAAAAGCCTCTCCCGCCTCCTGCCGCATGATGGATCTTTTGCGCCATCCGAAAATCCCCAGTCAACCGGAGTGCGATCTCTTTTACCGGCACATGAGGCTGCAGCCTTTGCCTGAAGGGATGCGGCGATGCAGGACCGGGAGCGACCCCACGCGATTTAAGCCAGTGTGCGTCAAGATGCCATAGGGCTCCGTAAGGCCCCGAAGTGCCCGGACGGGACCGCCGCCCCTTCCCTCGTCGTCCTGCTCCGAAAGCCCGACGAGAGCTGGATACGCCGGTTGTCGGAGGGCCCGGCCAAGCCTTTTCGCCGTGCTGGGGGCGGCCCCGTTGCCGCATCACGCTGCAAGCGATGCCGCCCCTCCGACGGTATCGTCCCGGCCCGGCCTACCGGAACTTCGGCGGGCGCTTTTCCAGAAAGGCCTTCACACCTTCCTTGGACTCCTCGGTCTGGTAGAAGAGACTGAGCGCCTGCATCCCCATGCCGGAAATCCCGCGGATCGATTCGCTGTCGAGGTTGAACGACTTCTTCGCGATGGCGATGGCCATGGGGCTCAGCGCCGCAATCTCGGCACACCAGCGCTCGACCTCGGAGTCCAGATCCTCCGGCGGGACGACCGCATTGACGAGGCCCATCTGCAGCGCCTGCTCTGCCGAATAGCGCCGGCAGAGCATCCAGATCTCACGGGCCTTCTTCTCCCCGACCCCGCGGGCGAGCAGGGCCGTTCCGAAACCAGGATCGACCGAGCCGACCTTGGGGCCGACCTGCCCGAACACGGCGTTCGAGGAGGCGATGGCCAGGTCGCAGCAGGTGACGAGGACGTTGCCGCCGCCGATGGCAAAGCCGTTGACGCGGGCGATCACCGGCTTCGGCACATCCCGGATGAGGCTCTGCAGTTCCTCCACCGGCAGCCCGATGGTGCCGCGCCCGTCATAGGCGCCATCATGGGCGGACTGATCACCGCCCGTGCAGAAGGCCTTCGCGCCGGCGCCGGTGAGGACGATGGCGGCGATCGCCTTGTCCCATCCTGCCTTGCCGATGGCGTGGATGAGCTCCTCGCAGGTCACGCCCCTGAAGGCGTTGTACTTCTCTGGCCGGTTGATGGTGATCCAGGCGGCGGCCCCGCGCACCTCATAAGTAATATCCTGATAGTCCATGTTTCATTCCTATCCGTGCATCGTGAGGCCGCCGGACACGCTGATCACCTGCCCGGTTATGAAGTCGGCATCGCTGCTGGCAAAGAAGGCCACCATCCCGGGAATGTCGTCTGGCTGTCCCAGGCGCTTGAGTGGAATGGATTTCTGCAGCTTGTCGTAGATCTTCTGGCCATATTCGCCTTCACCCACGAACGACCGCAGCAGGGCCGTGTCGGTGGGACCGGGGCAGACCACGTTCACCCGCACGTTACTGCGCGCATATTCGCGGGCCACTGTCTTGGAGAAGGAGATCAGCCCGCCCTTGCAGGCCGCATAGACGGATTCGCCCGAGGAGCCGACACGCCCGGCATCCGAGGCGATGTTGATGACCTTGCCGCCGCCGCCCTCGATCATGCGCGGCAGGACGGCCTTGTGGAGATTGAGCGGCCCGCGCAGGTTGATGGCGATGATCTTGTCCCAGAGTTCGGGATCGGTCTCGAGAAACGGCTTGGCGATATCCCATCCCGCATTGTTGACGAGCACGTCGATGTGCCCGAAATGCGCGGCGGCCTTTGCGACGGCTTCGGCCACGTCGGCGGCGCTGGTGATGTCGAACGCCAGCGGGAGGACGTTTCCGCCGCGGGCCTGCAGGCCTTCGGCAACCTCCCGCAAGGCCGTCGCATTGACGTCGGCCGCCACCAGCTTCACGCCTTCGTCGATGAAGCGGGCGCAGATCGCCTGACCTATGCCGCCCGCGGCTCCGGTGACGATGGCGACACGATCCTTCAATCCCCTCATGTATCCACTCCACTTATCGCTGCGGAAGTCCGGTCTGATCTCCCCGGGCCACGAAGGCCTGTCGGCGGGATCAGCGACCGCCCTTCCAATTTCCGGGTTCAGATGGCCTGGCCGTTCCTGAGCGCCTTGGACATGCACGCGGGAGCGGCGCTCTCAGGTGTTTTGCTCGTTGTCCTGGACGAGCTGGCGCAGCTTGAACTTCTGCACCTTCCCGGTGGCCGTGCGCTCGATGGGCCCCAGGATGAAGCGGTCTGGCACCTTGAACTTGGCCAGTGCCGCACGGCAGAACTCGAGCAGCTCCTTTTCGGAGACCGCCCCCGAAAAGCCGGGCTTCAGCTCGACGAAGGCGCAGGGCCGCTCACCCCAGCGCTCGTTCTTCATGGCGATCACCGCGGCGTAGGAGACAGCGGGATGCTTGAAGAGGACGTCCTCGATCTCGATGGAGGAGATGTTCTCGCCGCCGGAGATGATGATGTCCTTGGAGCGATCCTTGATCTCGATGTAGCCGTCCTCGTGGACGACGGCGAGATCGCCGGTGTGATACCAGCCGCCCGCGAACGCCTCCTCGGTAGCGGCGGGATTCTTCAGGTAGCCCTTCATCCCGATGCTGCCGCGGAACATGACCTCGCCGATGGCGGCGCCATTGTGGGGGACGGGCTCCAGGGTGATGGGATCGGCGACGATCATCGCGTCCGTCACCGCAGTTCGCACGCCCTGCCGCGCCATCTTCCTGGAGCGCTCGTCGGGGGGAAGGTGATCCCATTCGCGATGCCAGTCGCACAAGGTGGTGACGCTGTGCAGCTCGGTCGAGCCGTAGACATGGCGAACCCGGAAGCCGAGGGCCTCGGTCTCCTTCAACACAGCCGCCGGCGGCGCCGCTCCGGCCGTCATCACCGCCACCGGCCGCGTCAGCGTGCGGCCGGCACCGGCGGCACTGTCGATAAGCATGCCGAGCACAGTGGCGCGCCGCACAGATGAGTCACGCCGTGGGTCTCGATCGCCTCGAAGATCTGCTCGGCCACCACCTTCCGCAGGCAGACGTGGGTGCCGCCCACGGCCGCGACCGCCCAGGAGAAGCACCAACCGTTGCAGTGGAACATGGGCAGCGTCCACAGATAGACGGAGTCGGCATCCATCTTGTGGTGGAGCAGCTGGCCGAGCGCGATCAGGTAGGCGCCGCGATGATGATAGAGGACACCCTTCGGGTTTCCCGTCGTTCCCGAGGTATAGTTCAGCGTGATGGCCTCGAACTCGTCCTCCGGCCAGTAGATCGGATCCTCCGTGCGTCCCTGCTGGATGAACTCTTCGTAGGTGTATTGGCCGATCCGCTCTCCCCCTTCGGCGAGCGCATCCTCGATATCGATCACCAGAGGCTTGGTTTCCATCTGGGCCAGGGCGGCGCGGGCAACGCCGCTGAACTCCTTGTCCACGAAGAAGACCTTGGCCTCGCAATGGCCGAGGATGAACGCGATGGCGGTCGCATCCAGCCGGATGTTCAACGTGTTGAGGAGGGCGCCCGCCATCGGCACACCGAAATGCGCCTCCAGCATGGCCGGCGTGTTGGGTGCGAGGATCGCAACGGCCTCGCCGCGCCTGATGCCGTTGCGCATGAGGGCAGAAGCCAGTTGCCGACAGCGCCGGGCATACTGCCGCCAGGTCCGGCGCTCCTGGCCGTGGATGATGGCGACGCGGTCTGGAAAGACATCGGCTGCACGCAGAAGAAAATTCAGCGGGGTGAGCGGCCGGTGATTGGCCGGCCGCCTCTGGAGAAACTCTGCGTCGAGATTGAGCGTCACCTTTTCCTCCTTCATGGAGCGGGGCTCGCGCTGGCGAGCACGTTCTTCTTGATCGCGGAAAGTCGCGACGGCACGGATCCGGGGCGGGCCGGCGGTCAGATCCGGTTGCCGAGGACGGCGCCTTCGTAGATGGCGCGCTTGGCGTCGAGCTCGCCGGCAAGCTTGGCGCCGCCGATGACATGGACGCTCTGCCCGCGGGCCTGCAGCTCTTCGGCGAAGCGGGAGACCGAAACCTGGCCCGCGCAGACAACGATGGTGTCCGCCGGCAGGACTTCGACACGGTCCTTGATGGAAATGTGGAGTCCTTCTGCGTCGATCTTCAGATAGGTCGCATCGGCGATCTGGCGCACGCCCAGGTCCTTCAGCTCCTGCCGCAGGATCCACCCGGTGCTCTTGCCCAGAGTCCGGCCGAACGAGCCGGGAGAGCGCTTGACCATGGTGACGGACCGGCGCGCCGGGTGCAGCCTAGGCGCGCCCCGCACCCCCCAGCGTTCCTCGAACTCGGAAACGGTCTGGCGCTCGCCATCCTCGCCGAGGGCGAGAAAGAGGGCCACGTCGTGGCCGATGCCACCGGCCCCGATGACCACCACCCGCTCTCCCGCGGTGACCGTACCATCGAGAATGGCCGCGTAGCCGACGACGCGAGGATCGTCCGCGCCGGGAATATCGATCAGCCGCGGCTCGACGCCGGTGGAGATGATGACGTCGTCATAATTCTCGCGCCCGAGAGCCTCGCTGCCGATGCGATGCCCGGTGCGGACCTGTATACCCAACGCCGCGAGCTGGCGCCTGAAGCCCTCGATGGCAAGGCCATAGTCCTCCTTGCCGGGCACCTGGGCCGCGAGGGTGAATTGCCCGCCGATATCCGGGGCCGCCTCGTACAGGGTCACGTAATGGCCGCGGCGGCCGGCTTCCAGCGCCGCCGCGATGCCGGCAACGCCGGCGCCCACCACGGCGATGCGCTTCGGCTCCGGCGCGGGAGCCTCATCGAACTCGCCTTCGCGCGCCGCCCGCGGGTTGACGAGGCAGCTGATCACTTGGTCGGTGAAGTAGTGATCCAGACAGGCCTGATTGCAGGCGATGCAGATGTTGATGAGACCGGCTTCGCCACCCTTCATCTTGTTGACGAAGGCTGGATCGGCCAGGAACGGCCGCGCCATTGAGATCAGGTCCGCCGAGCCGTCGGCCACCAGTCGTTCCGCATCCTCGGGAAGGTTGATGCGGTTGCTGGCCGTGACGGGAATGGAGACCGCGTTCTTGATGCGGCGCGTCGCCTCCGCGAACGCTCCATGTGGCACGGTTCCCGCGATCGTCGGCACCTTGGATTCGTGCCATCCGATGCCCGTGGACAAGCAATCGGCACCGGCCTTCTCGACCTCCTGTGCCAGCCAGATGGTCTCGTCCTCGTCGAGCCCGCCCTCGATCAGCTCAAGCGCGGAGATCCGGTAGGACAGGATCGGTCCGGTGCCGAGCGCCGCGCGGACCGCCGTGACCGCGCGGAGAGGAAAGCGCGCCCGGTTCTCCAGGGTGCCGCCCCATTCGTCCTCGCGCAGATTGGTGCGCGTCGCCAGGAACTGGCTGATCAGATAGCCCTCGGAGCCCATCACCTCCACGCCGTCGTAGCCTGCCTCCATGGCCAGGGTCGCCGTGTTGGCGTAGGCGGCAATGGTCTCCTCGATCTCGGCAGAGGTGAGGGCCTTCGGCGCGTCCCTGTTGATGGGGGACTGGATCGCGGACGGGGCGACGACCGCCGGATGGTAACCATAGCGGCCGGAATGGAGGATCTGCAGCAGGATCCGCCCACCGGCGGCGTGGACCGCCTCGGTGATCCTGCGATGGTCGTCCACCTGGTCCCGACGTTCGAAGGTTCCAGGCTCATTCTTCATGCGTCCGGCGAAGTTGGGGGCAAACCCGCCCGTCACGATGAGCCCCACCCCGCCTTTCGCCCGCTCGGCATAGAATCGGCCGAGCTCGTCGAAGCGCTCTGGATGGCATTCGAGCCCCGTGTGCATGGACCCCATGACCACGCGATTGGGCAGCAGGATGGCACCAATATGCAGCGGCTGGAGAAGGGCCGCGTGTCCCGCACTCATGAGCTTGTCCTCCGTCGGTGCATCTTGCGTGCTCGGGTGCACCTGTTGCTCGCAAGGGCTACTGCCTCTTCCGATGTATGTCAACATCACTACATAAAATGACACGGCGCGGCGTTCACATATGTCTGGAGTCTAGAATATATACATATATATCATAATGTTATGAGCATGTATCGCGCGCCGCACGACGTGGCGCCCGAGTGACTCCTTCAGATATTGATTCAGCATGTTGACATATTATCGCGCTGCCCCTTAGGTTCCCCGCAACGCTCGAACAAGGGCGCCAACAAAAAGGGAGGATAACGCGCATGAAGCTGGGACATCTCATGCTGTCAGCTGCGCTGATCGTGTTCAGCGGAGCCGCCTCGGCCGGGGGCGCCGCCAGGATCGGCGTGCTCACCGACCTGAGCGGGCCGTACGCGGATCTGTCCGGCCGTGGCTCGGTGATCGCGACCGAGATGGCCGTGGAGGACTTCCGCAAGCTGCATCCCGAGTTCACGGTGGAGGTCATTTCCGCCGATCACCAGAACAAACCGGACGTCGGCTCAAGCATCGCCCGAAAGTGGTTCGACCAGGATGGGGTCGATGCCGTCGTGGACGTGGCGAGCTCGGCCGTCGCGCTGGCGGTCAGCAAGATCGTGCAGGAGCGCGACAAGGTGTTCCTGGCGTCCGGCCCCGCCAGCTCCGACATCACCGGTAAGGCGTGCTCGCCGAATACGATCCAGTGGACCTATGACACCTATGCCCTGAGCAAGGGCACCGGCGGCGCGCTAACGCGGGCCGGCGGCGACAAGTGGTTCTTCATCACCGCTGACTACGCCTTCGGGCAGGCCATGGAGCGGGACACATCACGCTTCGTGGAGGCTGCGGGTGGCAAGGTGCTCGGGCGGGTACGCGCGCCCATCAATACGGCCGACTTCTCGTCCTTCCTGCTTCAGGCACAGGCTTCCGGGGCGAATGTGGTCGGCCTCGCCAATGCCGGCGCTGACACCATCAATTCGGTCAAGCAGGCCGCCGAATTCGGCCTCACCAGCCAGGGAACGAAGCTGGCCGGCCTCCTCGTCTTCATCACGGACGTCCACAGCCTCGGCGCCAAGGTCGCCCAGGGACTGGTGGTCACGGAAGCGTTCTACTGGGACCTGAACGACAGCACCCGCGCATTCTCGAAGCGGTTCGCCGCCCGCGCCGGAGGACGCATGCCGAGCCAGGTTCATGCGGGCGCCTATTCAGCCACCCTGCATTACCTGAAGGCCCTGGCGGCGCTCGGCTCGAAGGACGGCGCCGCCGTGGTCAGCAAGATGAAGGAACTGCCCACCTCCGACGAAGCCTTCGGCGACGGCGTGATCCGCAAGGACGGGCGCAAGCTGCACGACATGCATCTCTTCGAGGTCAAGAAGCCCTCGGAATCGTCCGGCGAGTGGGACCTCTACAAGCAGCTCGCGGTCATCCCGGCGAACGAGGCCTTTCGCCCTCTTTCCGAGAGTGAATGCCCCCTGGCGCGCTGACGCTGCCCGGACTGCCGGCCATGCCATGGCCGGCAGTCCCGCCCCAATGGCCCTTTGAAGCTCAACGGATCGCATCATGAAATCCTTTGCCCATTTTGAGCAGTCGCGGCGCTGGTCCGCCGAGGAGGTGCTCGTCATCGAGCAGGTCTCCCGGCTAGCCAGCGAGGTCATCGCGCCCCGCGCCGGGCAGCTCGACGAGCAGAAGGCGTTTCCCTGGGCCAACATCCAGGCCTTCAAGGAGATCGGCCTGAACGGCATCTTCGTTCCCGAGGAGTACGGTGGTTCCCCGATCTCCTATCGCTGCTTCCTCGAGGTGGTTCGTATCATCTCCCAGGCCTGCGCGGCCACCGGCATCATCTTCGGCACGAACAGCGCGACCGTGAAGCCCATCGTCGAGTTCGGCACCGAGGAGCAGAAGCACCGCTTCCTGCCGCGCATTGCCGACGGCGGGCTCGGCGCCCTCGCGATCACGGAGCCTCATGCCGGATCGGACGGCGGCAACATCCAGACCAAGTTCCGCCCGGACGGCGATGACATCGTCATCAACGGCGGCAAGATCTTCATCACGACAGGCGACGTCGCCGATCTGATCCTGCTGTTCGGCAAGTGGACCGAGATGGAGAACTCGCCCAAGGCCGTCTCCGCCGTCGTCCTGGAAAAGGGCACGCCCGGCTTCGAGGTGGTCCGCCTGGAGACGAAGATGGGCACTCACGCCTCCTCCACCGCGGAGCTCGCCTTCACGGAGTGCCGGGTGCCACGCGCCAATCTTCTGGGGCAGCCGGGCGACGGCATGAAGATCATGATGTCGGTCCTCAACAAGTCGCGGCCGAGCGTGGCGGCCCAGGCACTCGGGATCGCTTCTGCGGCCTTGGGCGACATGGTTGCCTACGCCAACGAGCGCCGGCAGGGCGGCAAGCGGATCATCGAGCACCAAGCGATCGCCTTCATGATCGCTGACCTCGCCATCGAGCTCCTGGCCGCGCGCACGCTGATGGACCATGTCGGCCAGTTGGTGGACGACGGCGTGAAGGACATCAGCGTAGAGGCATCCATGCTCAAGGTGAAGGCATCGGACCTCGCCATGCGGCTCACCACGGACGCCGTGCAGGTGTTCGGCGGCCACGGCTACGTGCGGGGCCATCGCGTCGAGCGGCTCATGCGCGAGGCCAAGATCACCAGATCTGGGAAGGGACCAACCAGATCCAGCGCCAGGTGATCAGCCGCGATCTCGTCGCGCGCTGAGTGACATTGTTTCGGGAAGGACGGCAAGCCGTGGCTTTGGATTCAGAAACGTTCAGTTTGCTCCTCGAAACCGTGAGCCGGTTCGTCTCCGAGCGGCTGATCCCGCGGGAGACGGAAGTCGTCGAGACCGACGCCATCCCTGCGGACATCGTCGCCGAGATGAAGGATCTCGGCCTGTTCGGGCTGTCCATTGCGGAGGAGTTCGGCGGGCTCGGCCTGTCCATGGAGGAGGAGGTCCGCGTCGTCTTCGAGCTGGGGCGCACCTCTCCCGCATTTCGCTCCGTGGCGGGCACCAATATCGGCATCGGCTCCCAGGCCATCGTCATCGCCGGGACGCCGGAGCAGAAGGCGAAGTATCTCCCGGCTCTGGCGTCGGGAGCACTCATCGGCTCGTTCGCCCTGACCGAGCCGGACGCCGGATCGGATGCCATGGCGCTGCGCACCACGGCGCGGCGGGACGGAGACCACTACGTCCTGAACGGTACCAAGCGCTACATCACCAATGCGCCCACGCCGGCCTTTTTTCCGTGATGGCACGCACTGCGCCGGAGCGGAAGGCGAACTCCATTTCCTGCTTCCTGGTGGAAGCCGGAACCCCGGGTATTCGCCTCGGCAAGCCGGACAAGAAGATGGGCCAGCGCGGCGCGCTGACCTGCGACGTCGTCTTCGAGGATTGCCGTGTGCCGGTCTCCGCTTTGCTCGGCGAGCTGGAGGGCAACGGCTTCCGCACCTCCATGAAGGTGCTCGACAAGGGGCGCCTGCACATCGCTGCGCTGTGCGTCGGCATCGCCGACCGCCTGATCCGGGAGGCGGTGCTCTACGCGAAGGACCGCAAACAGTTCGGGCAGCCCATCGCCGAGTTCCAGCTGGTGCAGGCGATGCTCGCGGACAGCGAGGCGGAGACCTATGCGGCGCGTTGCATGATTCTCGATGCCGCAGCCCGGCGCGACCGCGGCGAGAACACCACGCGCCAGGCCGCCTGCGCCAAGATGTTCGCTTCCGAGATGGTGGGGCGGGTGGCTGATCGTGCCGTCCAGATCTTCGGCGGCGCCGGCTACATGGCGGAGTATCCGGTGGAGCGCTTCTACCGCGACGTCCGGCTGTTCCGCATCTTCGAGGGCACGACGCAGATCCAGCAGTTGGTCATCGCCCGCGAGCTGCTCAAGGCGATCGCCTAGCCCCCCTTATACCGCGAGGATTCCATGGCCGTCGAACTAACCCGGCACGACGCCTTCGTCGTGCTCACCCTCAACCGCCCCGAGGCCCTCAACGCACTCAACGCACAGACGATCCAGGAGATCGGCGCCGCCATCGACGAGGCGGGCCGGACGGATGCGCGTGCCCTGATCATCACCGGCGCGGGCGAGAAGGCCTTCTGCGCCGGCGCCGACGTGAAGGAGATGGTGGGCATCAACCTGATCGCGAAGCGGCGCAAAGCGGAGCTCGGGCAATCCACCTTCGCCAGGCTCGACACGCTGTCCATTCCGTCGGTCGCCCTCATCAATGGCTATGCGTTCGGCGGCGGGCTGGAGCTGGCACTCGCCGCCACCTTCCGCCTCGCGACCCCCAACGCGGCGGTGGCCCTTCCCGAAATCAAGCTCGGCCTGATGCCGGGCTATGGCGGGACCCAGCGCCTGCCGCGCGCGGTGGGCGAGGCACGGGCGCTCGAGATGATCTTGACCGGCCGGACCGTGCGGGCCGAGGAAGCCCTGTCGATCGGCCTCGTGAACAGGATCGTCAGCATGCAGGACCGGCTCGCCGACGCCTTCGCCTTCGCGCGCGAATTCTCCGGCTACAGCCGTGTGGCCCTGGCCCATGCCCGCGCGGCGATCCAGCGTGCGCTCGCCCAGCCGCTGCACGAGGGACTGAAGACCGAGGCTGACCTCTCCACCCTCGCCTTCCAGTCGAAGGATGCCCAGGAGGGTATCGCCGCCTTCATCGAGAAGCGGCCGGCGACATTCACCGACGCATGACCCCCCTGGGAGAACCAGCGGAAGGCCACACCTGATGCGCAGCTATCGTATCCACGCCCCCGGTGACCCGGGGAGCATGACCATCGACGTACTTCCCGACCTGTCGCCAGGACCGGGAGAGGTCGCCATGGACGTGGTGGCGGCCGGCGTCGGCTTCGTCGACACCCTCGTGGTCTCCGGGCGATATCAGAACATTCCCGCTTGTCCGTTCACACCGGGCATGGAATTCGCCGGACGGGTCCGGGCCGTCGGCCCGGATGTGTCGGGGGTGCGGGTCGGCGACCGCGTCGCGGCCTATGTCCTCAACGGCGCCTTCGCCGAGCAGGCGGTGGCTCCCGTCGGCTCCTTCTATCCCGTGCCGCAGGACGTACCTCTCGATCAGGCAGCCCTGCTCTGTGGCGCCTATCTGACGGCGCATTTCGCGCTGGTCGCGCGCGGCCGGCTTCAGCCCGGCGAGACGGTGCTGATCGGCGGCGCTGGCGGCGCGGTGGGGCTCGCTGCCGTCCAGATCGCAAAGGCGCTCGGGGCCAGGGTGCTCGCGGGTGTCCGCTCCGCCGCCGACAGGGAGGCCGTCATCGAGGCGGGCGCAGACGCGGTGATCGACCTTTCCGGAACAAGCCTTCACGACGAGGTTCGGGCCCAGGTCTCCGCCGCGACCGGCGGCCGGGGCGCCGACGTGGTGATCGACCCGCTCGGAGGCGACTTCCTGCCGGCGGCCCTCAGGGCCACCGCATGGTGCGGGCGATTGGTGGTGATCGGGTTCGCCGCCGGGGAGATCCCGACTGTGAAGGTCAACTATCTCCTGCTGAAGAACATCTCCATCGTCGGCCTCGACCTGAGCCAGTACCGGGCGCGGACCCCGGACCTGCTGGCGCGCGTGCAAGGCGACCTGTTCGACCTTTGGCGCCGGGGCCTCCTGAAGCCGCGCGTCGCCCGCCACTTTCCGTTCGAGCAGGTGCCGGACGCGCTGAAATTCGTCGCGAACGGTCGCAGCGGCGGCCGCGCGGTCATCCATATCGGGAACGAAGCAGCATGAACGGTTTGCCGAAAACTGAGATCGTCGCGGTGATTGGCGCTGGTGCGATGGGTTCTGGGATTGCGCAGGTTGCGGCGCAGGGGGGCCACTCGGTTCTGCTTTATGACGCGCTGGACGGGGCTGCGGAGCGGGGTCGGGCGGGGATCCTGGGTGGCCTCGACAAGCTGGTCGCGAAGGGCAAGCTGCCGGCGGAGGAGCGCGATGCCCTTGGCGCTCGTGTTGCGGTGGCCGCGTCGCTCAATGATCTTGCCAGTGCAGGGCTGGTGGTGGAGGCCATCGTCGAGCGGCTGGACGTCAAGCGGCAGGTGTTCGCGGCGCTGGAGGCGATCGTGGCGCCCGATGCGATCCTCACCTCCAACACGTCCTCGCTCTCCATCACCGCCATCGCCGCGGGGCTGAAGCATCCGGAGCGCGTCGCCGGGCTGCATTTCTTCAACCCGGCGCCGGTCATGAAGCTGGTGGAGATCGTCGCCGGCCTCGCCTCGAGCCGCGATGTGCTCGACACCCTGTTCGCGACCGCTGAAGCTTGGGGCAAGGTGCCGGTGCACGCCACCTCGACGCCCGGCTTCATCGTCAACCGGGTGGCGCGGCCGTTCTATGCCGAGGGCCTGCGCCTCCTGGAGGAGGGCGTGGCGGACGTCGCCACCCTGGACGCCGTGCTGCGCGAGGCTGGTGGCTTCCGCATGGGCCCGTTCGAGCTCATGGACTTGATCGGCCACGACGTGAACTTCGCGGTGACGAGCTCGGTGTTCCAGGCCTATTTCAATGACCCGCGCTACCGGCCCTCGCTGACCCAGCAGGAGCTGGTGGCCGCCGGCTGGCTGGGGCGCAAGTCCGGGCGTGGCTTCTACGATCATGCGGCCGGCGCGGTGCCGCCTGTGCCCGCCACGCTGCCCGCCCACCCGGCGCCCCGCGTGGTGACCGTAGAAGGCAATCTCGGCCCGGCCGAGCCGCTCGTCGGGCTTATGGAGGCTGCCGGGATCACGGTGGCACGCGTTCCGGGCCCCGGCTGCATCCGGCTGGACGGGGCGAGCCTTGCGTTGACCGACGGGCGCACGGCGACGGCACGTGTCGTGACGGCGGAGCCCGCCGACCTCGTGCTGTTCGACCTCGCGCTTGATTACGCAAGCGCGCGCCGCATCGCGCTCGCCCCGGCGACCAGGCGCCGGCCGGCGCTGCGGCGGTCGCCGCTGGGCTGTTCCGAGGCCATCGGCAAGGACGGTGTCGGCCGTTGATGACGCGCCCGGCCTCGGTGGTGCTGCGCACCGTGGCCATGCTCGCCAACGAGGCGGCGGAGGCGGCGCTCATGGGAGTGGCCTCGCCCGCTGACATCGACCGGGGCCATGACGTTCGGCGTGAACTATCCGCGCGGCCCGCTCGCCTGGGCCGACCAGGTGGGCCCCGCCCGCATC
>NZ_JBNFNU010000013.1:0-27932 GCF_057364445.1 Xanthobacter sp. BG11Y11_SDJG | reverse complement strand
GACGATGGCGAGCGAGGCGCGGTCGGTCACGGCGCCGTTGCGGCGGTCGGCCGCGGGGCGCCGGGCAAATCGAAGGCGATGTCGGCGTCGTACCAGAGCGCCTTGGTATTGGCGACCGCCACCGACCAGGTGATCTCGGCCTCCTTCGCGGTTAGCTCGGCCACCACGCGCCCCTGGGCGTCATAGCCGTAGAGGCGGAAGCGCGCCGCCTGCTTGGCCATGGCGCCGGCTTGGTCCTTGAAGGGGCCGCGCGGCAGCCCGCCGGGAATCTCGGGGCCGAAGAAGAAGGCGTCGTCGCTGTTGCCGACGCGCGCGATGCCGATGGCGGGATGGATCGCGACCCTTTGGATGCGCTTGAGGTCGGCGGGCGTCGCCGCCCGTGCCATACCGGCTCCGGAAACGCCCACCGCAAGCCCCGCCACGAACGCGCGGCGCGAAAGCAACGCACCCATATCACCACCCCCTTGCCGCGTCCGGCGCGGCCGCCAGGCCATGGCGCGCGCCGGACGGGGGGAAGCTAGTGCACTTTGCCCGCACCTTGAAACCCGAAAGAAATCTCATGCCGCCCGGATGGCCGGCTCCGGGCGGGCAGGGCGCCTCAGCCGGGCGCCAGCAGGTCCGCGAGGGCCAGCGCCACCACCTTTGTCGCCTTGTGGAGGTCGTCGAGCTTCAGCTTCTCGTCGGCGCGGTGGCCGTTGGCCTCCAGCAGCGTGCGCGGCCCCGCGCCATAGAGCACGGTGGGGATGCCCGCCGCCGAATAGAGGCGGGCGTCGGTGTAGATTGGCACGCCCTTGGTGCCCACCGGATCCGGCATGACGCCTTGCGCCGCCGCCTGGATGGCTGCGACGAGGCGCTCCTGACCCGGCATCGGCACGAACGGCGTGGCGAGCAGGATGCGCGTGAGCCGGCAGGAGATGCCGGGCAGGCCGGCGACGGCGTCGGTGATGGTCTCGCAGAGCTGCGCCTCGGCCGCGCCCGCATCTTCCTCCGGAGTGATGCGGCGGTCGATGCGCAGGGTCACCGTGTCCGGCACCACGTTGGTGTTGATGCCGCCGGAGATCAGCCCCACCGTCAGCCCCGGCGCGCCTATGCCGGGGACCGCCGAGGGTTGCGCCTTGAGGCGGTGGCGCAGGCGGTAGATCGCCGCCAGCACGGCGGTCGCCGCCTCCAGCGCGTCGGCGCCGGTGTCCGGCATGGCGGCATGCGCCGAGCGGCCGAGAATCTCCGCCTGAAGATGCAGGCAGCCATTATGGGCGGTGACGATGTCGTAGGCGAAGCCCGCGGAGACCACGTAATCCGGCTTGGTGATGCCCTCCTCCAGCAGCCAGCCGGGGCCGAGCAGCCCGCCGATCTCCTCGTCATAGGTGAAGTGCAGCTCCACCGTGCCGGCAAAGCGCGCGCCGGCCCGCGCCGCCGCCTTGAGCGCCAGGAGCGCATAGGCATAGGTGGCGAAATCGGATTTGGAGACGGCGACGCCGCGCCCGTACATCACCCCGTCGCGCACTTCGGCGCCGTAGGGGTCGACGCTCCAGCCGAGGCCGGGCGGCACCACGTCGCCATGGGCGTTGAGCGCCACCACCGGCCCGTCGCCGAAGCGCTCGCGGATCACCAGATTGGTCACGCTCTCCATGCCGCCCGCGCGCACCCGCGCCTGCGGCACCTTGTGGTGCTCCACCGTAAAGCCGAGCGCCTCCAGAAGCTGCGCCGCCCGCGCCGCATGGGGAGCGCAGTCGCCGGGCGGATTGTCCGAGGGCACCTTCACCAATGCGGCGAGGAAGTCCGTCTCGGCCGCCTGCGCCCCGTCGAGGAAGGCCAGGATGTCCCGCCGAACGCTCGTGGGGGGCAGGGGCGGGGGAAGGGGTGGTCATGGCTTCCTCGGGTTGGCGTGGCCCGGAGGCGACCGGCGCGGCACCGGCCGGCTTTCGGCTCGGACTTCGGTGCGCCCTTGTGGGCGGACCTGGCCGCCGGCGCCGGCGCGGGCTCCGCATCCGGGGCGGTGAAGTTCTCCATGGCACAGAGCAGCACCCGCGCGCCAGCCGCCACGTCCTTCTCGTCCACATGCTCGCGCGGATTGTGGCTGATCCCACCCTTGCAGCGCACGAACAGCATGGCGATGTCGGTGAGGTCGATCATCGCCATGCCGTCATGCCCGGCCCCGCTCGGCAGCTCCAGCACGCGCGCGCCGGTGGCGGCGATGGCGCGCCGAGCTGGGCGCGCAGCCAGGGCGCGCACCGGGCGGTGCCGTTCTCGTGGGTCTTGGTGATGCGCGCCTTCAGCTTGCGGCGGGAGGCGATCTCGTCGATCGCGTCGACCACGTCGGAAACGGTCTCGCGGCGCTGGGCGTCGTCGGGGGCGCGGATGTCGATGGAGAAGCGCGCGCGGCCGGGGATGACGTTGGCGGCGCCCGGCTCGGCGGTGATCTGGCCCACCGTGCCCACGAGCCGACGCCGGCGCGGCACAGCGCCTCCACCGCCAGCACGCATTCGGCGGCGCCGGCAAGCGCGTCGCGCCGCAGCGCCATGGGCACCGTGCCGGCATGGCCCGCCACCCCGTTCAGCTCCACGAGGAAGCGGCTCGCCCCGCTGATGGCGGTGACGACGCCGACGGCGAGGTCCTCCGCCTCCAGCACCGGCCCCTGCTCGATGTGCAGCTCCAGATAAGCGAGCACCTCCTCGCGCCGGCGCGCAGCGCGGCGGATGCGGCGCGGGTCGAGGCCGAACGCTTCCAGCGCGGCGCGGGCGGTGATGCCGTCGGCGTCCTTCGCCTCCAGCGCGCCCTCGTCGAAGGTGCCGGCCACCGCCCGGCTGCCGAGCAGAGTGGAGGAGAAGCGCGTGCCCTCCTCGTCGGCAAAGGCGACCACCTCCAGCGCGTAGGGCAGGCGCACCCCGCGCCGGGCGATCTCGGCCACGCACGCGATGGCGGTGACGACGCCGAGCGGGCCGTCCCATTTGCCGGCATCGCGCACGGTGTCGTAGTGCGAGCCCACCATGAGGGCGGGCAGGCCCTGCGTTTCGCCCTCGTAGCGGCCGATCACGTTGCCGATCTCGTCCATGCGGGCTTGCATGCCGGCCTCCTCCATCCAGGCGACGAGGAGCTTGGCGGCGCGGGCGTGCTCGGGCGAGAAGGCGACGCGGGTGAGCGCGCCTTCGGTCTCCGACACCTGCGCCAGTTCGTCGATCCGGCGGACGATGCGCGTTGCCATCGCCGCCGCCACCTTGGCCGGGACGGCCGGCTGCGCGCGCTCCATGGTCGCGTCCTCTTCCCGTGTCATTGGTTTCGCCTCAGTGGATGCCGCCGACGAACTGGGCGAGTTCGGGCGTGCCGGGATTGGCGAACAGCGCCTTGGGGTCGCCCTCCTCGTGCACCAGCCCGTGGTGCATGAAGACGAGCTTGGTGCCGACGTCGCGGGCGAAGCGCATCTCGTGGGTGACGAGGATCAGCGTCATGCCCTCGCTCGCGAGCTGCTCCACCACCTTGAGCACCTCGTTCACCAGCTCCGGATCGAGGGCGGAGGTGATCTCGTCGCACAGGAGCACGGTGGGCCGCATGGCGAGCGAGCGGGCGATGGCGACGCGCTGCTGCTGGCCGCCGGAGAGCTGGCTCGGATAGGCGTCGAACTTGCCGGCGAGGCCGACCTTCTCCAGGAGCGCCTCGGCGACCACGCGCGCCTCGCCCTTCTGCTCCTTCGCCACCACGGTGGGCGCGAGCATGATGTTCTCGCCCGCCGTGAGGTGCGGGAACAGGTTGAACTGCTGGAACACCATGCCCACGTGGCGGCGCAGGGTTCTGAGGTCGGTCTTGCCGTCGCCCACCGCCATGCCGTCCACCGCGATGGAGCCGGACTGGAAGGTCTCCAGGCCGTTGATGCAGCGCAGGAGCGTCGACTTGCCGGACCCCGAGCGGCCGATGATGGCGACCACGTCGCCGCGCTTGATGTCGAGCGAGACGCCCTTCAGGACCTCGTTGGCGCCATAGCTCTTGCGCACGTCCCTGATGCTAACGAGCGACATTGAGGCGGCCCTCCAGACGTTTGGAATACCAGGACAAGGGGAAGCACAAGGCGAAGTAGATCAGCGCCACCAGCGTGTAGACGAGGAACGGGCGGAAGGTGGCGTTGTTGAGCATGGTGCCGGCCTTGGTCAGCTCCACGAAGCCGATCACCGAGGCGAGCGCCGTGCCCTTGATGACCTGCACCGAGAAGCCGACGGTCGGGGCGACGGCGATGCGCAGCGCCTGGGGCAGGATCACGTGGCGCATCTGCTCGGTGTAGGTCATGGCGAGGCTCTCGGAGGCCTCCCACTGGCCTTTCGGGATCGCCTCCACGCAGCCGCGCCAGATCTCGGCGAGGAAGGCGGAGGTCCAGAAGGTCAGCGCCAGCGAGGCGGCGACCCAGGGGCTCACCTCCACGCCCAGCAGGGCGACGCCGAAGAAGAACAGGAACAGCTGCATCAGCAGCGGCGTGCCCTGGAACAGCTCGATGTAGCCGATGGTCACGGTGCGCAGCGCACGGCTGTGCGAGACGCGGGCGAACAGGACGATGAGACCCACCACCCCGCCCAGCACGAAGGCGATGAGCGACAGCAGGATGGTCCAGCGCGTGGCGAGGAGCAGGTTCTCCAGGATTACGCCGAAGGTGAATTCAAGCATGGCTCACCCCTTCGGAAACACGGCGCGGGCGATGCCGCGCAGGAGGGCCCGCAGGGCGATGGCGAGCGCGAGATAGATGCCCGTCACCACCAGGTAGACCTCGAAGGCTCGGAAGTTCCGCGACTGGATGTAGTTGGCGGCGTAGGTGAGGTCTTCCGCCGAGATCTGCGACACCACCGCCGAGCCCAGCATGACGATGACGATCTGCGACGACAGCGCCGGGTAGACCTTCATGAAGGCCTGCTTCAGCACGATGTGGCGGAAGATCTCCCACCGGCTCATGGCGAGCGAGGAGCCGGCCTCCAGATGTCCGTAAGGCACCGCCTGGATGCCGGCGCGGATGATCTCGGTGGAATAGGCGCCGAGATTGATGGTCATGGCGAGGAAGGCGGCTTCCGCCTCCCCCATCTTCACGCCGATGGCCGGCAGCCCGAAGAAGATGAAGAAGAGCTGCACGATGAACGGCGTGTTGCGGATCAGCTCCACATAGACGCTGACGCACGTTCCGGCCCATTTCGGCCCGAAGGTCCGCGCCCAGGCTCCGGTCGTGCCGACGAAGATGCCGGCGACGGTGGAGACCAGGGTGAGCACCACGGTGAAGAGGAGGCCGCGGGCGAGCACCTGCCAGTAGGGCAGGAGGTCGCCGAAGTTCATTTGGTAGAGCATGGCCTGCCCCCCGGGGCGCTATCTTGGCGCTGGCGCGGGGCGCGGCTCAGAAGGTCGCCGGCAGCGGCTGCTTCAGCCACTTCTGGGAGAGCTGCTCCAGCGTGCCGTCCGCCTTGGCCTTGGCGATGACCGCATTGACCTTGGCGAGCAGCGCCGGCTCGTCCTTGTTGAGGCCCACATAACAGGGGCTGTCCTTGATGACGAACTTCAGCTCCGGCTTCCTGGAGGCGCTCTTCTCAGCGATCACCGCGGCCACCGTGTTGCCGGTTGCAATCAGGTCCACCTGGCCGGAGATGAACGCGGAGATGGTGGCGTTGTTGTCCTCGTAGCGCTTGATGGTGGCGGAGGCGGGCGCGAGCTTGGTCAGCTCCTGCTCCTCGATGGCGCCGCGCGTTGCGCCCACCGTCTTGCCGGCGAGGGCCTCCGCATTGGCGAGCTTCTCGCCGGCGAGGCCGTAGACGCCGGAGAAGAACGGCGCGTAGGGCACCGAGAAGTCGATCACCTTCTCGCGCTCGGCATTCTTGCCGAGGCTGGAGATGACGAGGTCGACCTTCTTGGTCTGCAGATAGGGGATGCGGTTCGCGCTCGTCACCGGCACGATCTCCACCTTCACGCCCAGCGACTTGCCGATGTAGTTCGCCATGTCGATGTCGTAGCCCTGGGGCTTCAGGTCGAGCCCGGCCGAGCCGAAGGGGGCGAAGTCCTGCGGCACCGCGATCTTGATGACCTTGGCCTTCTCGATGTCGGCCAAAGCGTCGGCGGCGGCGGGGGCCAGCGGGGCGAAGACCGCGCCGGCGAGCGCGACGGCGGCGCGCCGAGGCGCAAGGCGTTTGAATTTGCTCATGGAAAGTTTTTCCTTATGGTGCCCGGTTCTGGAAGGGCGGTCTCGGTTATCCAGCAAGAGCGATGCCAGATGCCCGGCCGTTGGGATCAGAGTTGCGCGGATGCAGGGATACGTCCAATATATCGTTGGACTAGATTGATCTGGATTTCATATGGATCTGCGGCAGCTCCGCTATTTCGCCGCCGTGGCGGAGGAATTGTCCTTCACCCGCGCTGCCGAGCGGCTCCACATCTCCCAGCCGCCGCTCTCCCAGCAGATCGCGCAGCTCGAGGCGGAGCTGGACACGCGGCTCTTCATCCGCACCAGCCGGCGCGTGGAGCTGACCGCAGCCGGTCTCGAGCTGAAGGTCCAGGCGCGCGCTTTGCTCGACCAGGCGGAGCGCGCCCGCCAGCAGGTGCGGGCGATCGGCGCCGGCCGCTCGGGAAAAGATCGAGATCGGCGCCACCGGCACCATCCTGCGCGGCGGCCTGGCGCGCTGGCTCGCCGCCTATCGCCGCGAGGCGCCGCAGTGCGCACGGTGATCTACGAACAGGCGCCCGCGCTCCAGGTGAAGGGCGTTCTGGAGCACCGCACCGACATCAGCTTCAACCGCTCTGTGGCCGACCACGCCGACCTGGAGAGTACGCTCGCCTGGCACGAGGGCATCTCGGTGATCCTGCCGAAGCGCCATCGCCTCGCGCGCCGCCGCGAGGTGGCGCTCACCGACCTCGCCGAAGACGAGCACGTGATGCTGCATCCCGATTCATCGGAGTTCGCGCGCTATCTCGGCCGCAGCTGCGTCGAGGCGGGGTTCCTGCCGAAGGTCTCGCAGCAGGTGGTGGACAGCCAGTCGATCCCGAGCCTGATCGCCTCCGGCTTCGGGGTCTCGCTGGTGCCTGCCTCCACCGAGGCCTTCACCAGTGCCGACGTGGTGTTCCGGCCGGTGGTGCCGAAGCTGGTGGCCGACGTCTACATGATCTACCGCCGCCACGAGCCCTCGCCCGCCGTGCACGAATTCCTGCGCTGGCGCCGCGCCATGGCGGCGGCGGAAGGGGCCGCATCCTGAGGCCTCAGGCCTGAAGGGCCGCCACCTCATCGCCGATGGCGAGCGCGCTGGTCAGGCCCGGAGATTCGATGCCGAACAGGTTGACGAGGCCCGCCACCCCGTGGGCCTCGTGCCCCTGGATCAGGAAGTCCGGCGCGCCGCCGCCGGGGCCGGGAATCTTCGGGCGGATGCCGCTATAGCCGGGAACGAGGTCGTCGGCCTCGATCTGCGGCCAGTAGCGGCGGATCGAGGCCAGCATGGAGCCGCGCCGCGCGGGGTCGACCTCGTAGCGGCGCGCGCTCACCCATTCCACGTCCGGCCCGAAGCGGCCCTGGCCGGCGAGATCGAGCGTCAGGTGGGTGCCGAGCCCGCCCGGCTCGGGCACCGGATAGATCAGGTGGCGGAACGGCACCTTGCGGGTGCAGGAGAAGTAGTTGCCCTTCGCCAGCGTCTGCTCCGGCACCTTTGCCTGCGGCATGCCGTCGATGGCGGCGGCGACGGCGGGCGCATCGAGGCCGGCGGCGTTCACCAGCACGCGGCAGCCGAGCGTCATCGGCGCGGGGCCGCCGGTGCGCACCCTGAGGCCGCCCGTGACCGGCTCGGCCCCAACGAAGGGCGCGGACAGGGCCAGCATGCCGCCGGCCGCCTCCATGTCGCCCAGCAGCGCCAGCATGTAGCCATGGGAATCGACGATGCCGGTGGAGGGCGAGAGCAGCGCCGCATGCACCGACAGCGCCGGCTCAAGCGCCCGCGCCTCGGCGCCGTCCAGGAGGCGCAGGTCGCTGACGCCGCAGGCGGCGGCGTTGGCGGCCAGCTTCTCCAGGTAGCCGACCTCCTCGGCATTCGCCGCCACGATCAGCTTGCCGAGCCGGCGATGGGCCACGCCGTGGCTGGCGCAGAACGCGTAGAGCGCCTCGCGCCCCTTCACGCACAGCTTCGCCTTCAGGCTGCCCGGCGGGTAGTAGATGCCGGCATGGATCACCTCGGAATTGCGCGAGGAGATGCCGGTGCCGATGGCGTCCGCCGCCTCGATCACCACCACCTCGCGGCCCGCCATGGCCAGCGCCCGCGCCACCGCCAGCCCCACCACGCCGGCCCCCACCACCAAGCAATCGACCTGATCCATCGTGTCCACACGCCCGCATCGCCGCCCCGCATTCCCACGGCAGGGCGCGGCAACCTACATGCGATCCCGCCGGGCGCGAAGCCGGGGCCGCGCCCTCAGGCGCCGCCGCCATAGAGGCGCGTCGGCGCCGGGAAGCCGCAGGGCGTGCCGTCGGTGACGCGGACCTCGTCCTCCCAGGGCAGGCGGTATTTTCCGGCCACCATGTCCTGCATGAAGGTGTAGGGGCAGTCCTGCGCGCCGCCCTTCACCGCCACATAGCCGCGGTGGCCGAGCTGGTAGATGTTGTTCTCCACGCCCCAGACGCGCCGCGCCTCGCGCACCAGATCCGGGCGCACCTCGGCGGTGATGATCTCGTCGGCCCGCCCGGTCTCGCCGTGGGCGAGGATGGTGCCGTCGAAGTTCACGATCATGCCTTCGCCCATGGAATCGAACGAGCCGTCCGAGCCGCACATGCACACGTTCGCCGTCACCATCAGGTTCTGGAACGCGTTCGCCTGGTTGGTGAAGCGCCAGGAGGCGCGGATCGGCGCGGTGTAGCCGGCGGTGCGGATCATGATCTCCGCGCCCTTGTAGGCGCATTCGCGCGCCATCTCCGGGAACATGCCGTCATGGCAGATGATGAGCGCGATCTTCGCCCCCTTCGGTCCGTCGATGACGGGGATGCCGAAATTGCCCGGCTCCCACGGCTCCACCGGCACCCAGGGATGGAGCTTCCTGTAGTTCAGGCGGATCTCGCCCTGATCGTCGATGATGAGGCCGGTATTGTAGGGCATCCCGCCGGGGTTCAGCTCCATGATGGAGAAGCAGCCCCAGATCTTGTTGTCGATGCAGGCCTGCCTGAAGGCCGCCACCTCTGGCCCGTCCACCCGGCACATGATTTCGGGGTTGGTGTCCATGGAGAGGCCGTGCAGCGCATACTCCGGGAAGACCACGAGATCCATGGTGCCGAGATTGCGGCGCGCCTTGGCCACCATGGCGACGATCTTCTGCGTCTGCGCCTCGAGGTCGGCCGGAGTGACGACGTTCGGCAGCTGAAGCTGGACCATGCCCAGCACGACGCCGTGGTCCGACTTGTTCAATCCGCCGAGTCCGTTCATGGCGATCTCCATAGTCTATCCGCCGGAGCGCTTCGCGTTCGGGCCTGTGGATCGCAGATAAAATGCGCGCAATCTCAAATGTCAGACAGATTAAAATGTAAGCTTTTGCGCGCTCATGATCGAAGCGCTCCTATTTAAACGCGCGATAAGTGAGACTTATTTAGGTCGATATTTCCGCGGCTCCGGTCGGATCGGGCGTCGTGGCACGCCGGTTGCAGATCGGATGGTCGTTCCGTGGCCTGCCGAGGGGATGCCAGATCATGACCGAGGACCATCGACCGCGCCGCCTCCGCCCCGATTGCGCCTGCGGCTGCCGCGGCGCCATGGGCCAGCATCGCGACACGCTCGGCCCGGCCATGGGCGCGGATGCCTACGAGGGCACGGAGAATTACGTGGATCGGGTGGTGGAGACGGCGGTGCTCAACGCCATGATCCCCAACCCGGTGCAGCGCCGCGCCTTCCTCCAGTCGGTAGGAGCGGCGACGGCGCTCGCGGCGATCGGCCAGCTGTTCCCGCTCGGCACCGCCAAGGCCATCGCCCAGGAATCAGGAAAGCCGGAGAAGACCAAGCTCAATATCGGCTACGTGCCGATCACCTGCACCGTCCCGCTGCTGCTCGCCCACGCCATGGGCGAATACGGCAAGGAGGGGCTGGAGAGCGTGACGCTGGCGCGCACGCCCGGCTGGGCGATCGTGCGCGACAAGCTCGCGGCGACCGAGTTCGATGCCACCCACCTGGTGCTCGCCATGCCGCTCACCATGACCATGGGCGTCGGCGGCCCGGCCATGCGCACCTACGTCTCTTCGGTGCAGAACGTGAACGGCAATGCCATCACGCTGCACGTCAAGCACAAGGACCGGCGCGATCCGAAGGACTGGAAAGGCTTCAAGTTCGGCATCCCGCACCAGCATTCCATGCACGCCATGCTGCTGCGCTACTATCTCGCCGAGCACGGCCTCGACCCCGACAAGGACGTGGAGCTGCGCGTGTTCCCGCCGCCGGATTCGGTGGCGAACATGGCGGCCGGCAATCTCGACGGCATGCTGTTCGCCGAGCCGTGGGGCCAGCGGGCGGTGTTCGAGGGCGTCGGCTTCCTGCACCTGCTGACGCGCGACATCTTCATGGACCATCCCTGCTGCGTGGTCTCGGTCACCGACAAGTTCATCTCCGAGGCGCCCAACAGCTACGGCGCCATGTTCCGCGCCGTGGTGCGGGCGACGGAATTCGCCGACAAACAGGAGAACCGCAAGAAGGTGGCCGAGCTGCTCGCCCCCGCCGCCTATCTCAACCAGCCGCAGACGGTGCTGGAGCAGGTGCTGGTGGGCCGCTACGCCGACGGCCTCGGCCAGGTGGTGAGCGAGCCCAACCGCATCGGCTTCAAGCCCTTCCCCTACACCTCCACCGCGGTCTGGCTGCTCACCCAGCTGCGCCGCTGGGACATGGTGCCGAAGGACGTGGACTACCAGGGCGTCGCCCAGCAGGTGTTCCTCGCCACCGACGCCGCCAAGCGCATGAAGGACATGGGGTTCGCCGCGCCGGCCTCGGCGTCGGTCAAGCACACCATCCTCGGCAAGGTGTTCGATCCGTCCCAGCCCCAGGCCTACGTGGACAGCTTCGCCATCCGGCGCGCGTGAGGGAGACCAGGATGACCCGCGGATACCACGATATCGGCGGCGCCAGCGCCGGCGAGATCCCCATCGTCGAACTGCCCTGGCTGCAGTGGGAGAAGCAGGTGGAGGCGATCCGCAACGTGCTCGGCGACGGCACCCGGCGCATGATGTCGCTGGACGAGCTCAGGCGCGGCTTCGAATCCTTCGGCGAGGAGAAGTACCGGTCCTATTCCTTCTACCGCCGGCGCCTCGAGGCGATGCTCGACATCCTGATCGAGAAGGGCGTGTTCACGCGCGAGGAATACGAGGCCGCGGTGGCCGAGGCGCGGGCGCAGTGGGAGCCGGCGCCCGAATGCGCCCCATGAAGCCGCGCTTCGATGCGGGCGACAGGGTGCGCGTGCTCGACCTCGGCAAGCCGGGCCATGTGCGCACGCCCTTCTATGTGCGCCATCACGTGGGCACGGTGCTGCACCGCGCCGGCATGTTCCTCAATCCCGAAGACCTCGCGATCGGCCGGGTGTGCGGCCCCGTGGTGCCGCTCTACCGGGTCGGCTTCGCGATGACCGAGCTGTGGCCCGACTATGACGGCCCCGCTGGCGACATGGTCGCCATCGAGATCTACGACCACTGGCTGGCCGCCGCCGAGCCGCCGCCGGCCCCCTGACCAGACGGGAGACAGGCACCAATGACCCACGACGGTCACGAGCACGACCATGAGCATGGGCACGACCACGATCACGGCCACGCGCCCCACGAGCCGCTGGTGGTGGAGGACGAGGCCGGCAACATCGAGGGGCAGATAAGGGTCGCCGCGCTGCAGGCGCTGCTGGTGGCGCGCAATCTTGTGGCGCCCCAGGAGGTGCGGCGGGAGATCGAGCGCATCGAGGCGCCCGGCGTGCATCTCGGCGCGAAGATCGTCGCCCGCGCCTGGACCGACGCGGCCTACAAGGCGCGCCTGCTGGAAAACGGCAAGTCGGCCGCGGCGGAACTGGGCATCGGCGTCGGCGAGGCGCAACTGATCGTGGTGGAGAATGACGGCGCCACGCACAATCTCGTCTGCTGCACCCTGTGCTCATGCTATCCGCGCTCGATCCTTGGCCAGCCGCCGGCTTGGTACATCAGCAAGGCCTACCGGGCGCGGGTGGTGCGCGAGCCGCGCGCGGTGCTGAGGGAGTTCGGGCTGGAACTGCCTGCTGCGACGCGGGTGGTGGTGCACGATTCCAACGCCGACATGCGGTATCTGGTGCTGCCGGAGCGGCCGGCCGGCACCGCGGGCATGGGCGAGGAGGACCTCGCCGCCCTGGTGACGCGCGACTGCATGATCGGCGTCGCGGTGCTGGCGGCCGCCTGAGGCCCGCCCGCGCATCAGCCGGCGCGGACCTTGCGGGCATTGGCGGGCGCGAAGCGCATCAGTTCGTCGGCCATGGAGATGTCCTCGGCCACCTCCAGGAAGGCCCGCACTGCCGGCGGCTGGGGCTCGCGCTCAAGCACCATGATGCCGATGGTGTTGGTGATGGTCGGCTCCACGAGGCGGATGGCGCGGGTCTCGCTCCATTCGCCCACCATCAGGAAGAAGGTGTTGGGCACCACCGCGAACCAGTGGCCGGGTCGCACGTGGGAGCACAAAGCGAGCGCGCAATTGGTCTCGATCACCGTGCGCGGCGAGGCGCCGACGCTGGCGAACACCCGGTCGAGGATGCGCCGGTTCTGCATGTCCGGCGTCAGCATGCACAAGGGCAGGCGTCCGGCTTCGGTCCAGGTCACGCTCTCCTGCCGGGCGACGGGATGGTCGGCCGGAGCGATCAGGAAATAGGATTCGTCGTAGAGAAAATAAGGCCGCAGGCCGGTTGATGCGCCGTGGTCGAGATAGTTGATGCCGATGTCCACGTCGAAATTCTCGAGCCCGGCCTTCAGCGCCGAAAAATTGAGCGAGGACACCGAGACGCTCACGTTCGGATACAGCTGGTTGAAGGCGGTGGTGATGATGGAGATGCCCGGCATGGCGACCGGGATCACGCCGAGCCGCACATGCCCGGAAAGCGCGCTGCCGGCCGAAAGCAGTTCCTGGTTCAGGTGGGCGAAGCCGTCCAGGGTCCGGCGGGCGAAGTCCAGCACCAGCGCGCCCTGGGGCGTGAAGCCCTCGAAGCCCTGATTGTGGCGGTCGACGATCGGCACCTGGAACGCGTGCTCCAGCTGCCGCAGCGCCTGCGAGAGGGCCGGCTGGCTGATCTGGCATTCCGCTGCCGCCCGGCCGAAGTGCCGGTGCCGCGCCAGCGCCACGAGATAGCGCAACTGCTTCAGATAAAGGCTCATGACGTCTCCGCAGACGTTGACGGGCCCGACCGCTGATCCAGCAGGCAAGCCCCGCGCCAGACGCGAGACCGCCTCAGCGCGCCGCCGCGCGCGGCTCGGCGCGGGACTTCTCGCCGGTGAGCTTGGCGCGCCAGGCGCCGCTTTCGACCATGGTGGCGATCACGTCCGCCATCACCTCGGCCACCGCTTCCGCGCCGCGCGGATTCATGGTGCGCTGGGAGACCACCACCGAGAGCCGCCAGGAGGGCGTCGGCTCGATGATGGGGATCGCCACCATCTCGCCCCGTGCCATCTCGTCGAGGAAGGCGAAATGCGGCATCACGCCGAGCGCCCGGCCGGACTGCACCAGGCGCGAAATGGTGGGCAGGCTGTCGCAGGCCATGGCCGCGGGCACCACGTCGTGCCGGGCGGCGAACTGCTCGATCACGGTGCGCATGACGTTGGGCGCGCCGGGCAGCACCACGGGCAGGTCGAACATCTCGCGGAAGGTCACCGCCTGCGCCCCCGCGAGCGGATGGTCGGGCGGCACGAACAGCATCAGGTCCTCGACCATCATCTCGGTCCAGGCCACGTGCTCGAACGCCTTGTGGTCGTAGAGCAAGGCCACGTCCAGGCGGCCGTGCTGAAGGAAGTCGTCGAGATAGCCCGTCATCGCCTCCACCACGTGCAGCGTGATGTTGGGCTGGCGCTCGGCCAGCGCCGAGATGAGCGGAAGGCCGAGGCCGCGGCAGGCCGAGGTGGGCAGGCCCACCGAGACCTTGCCGGACGGGTTGCGGGACCGGGAGCGGACCACGTCCTTCGCCCGGTCCACCTCCTGGAGGATGCGGCGGGCATGGTCGTAGAGCTGCTGGCCGAGTTCGGTGGGGGTGACGCCGCGGGCGTGGCGCAGCAGGAGATCGACCCCCAGCTCCTCCTCCAGGTTCTTCATCTGCTGGCTGAGCGAAGGCTGGGCGATGCGGAGGATCTCGGCCGCCCGCGAGAAATTCCCGCTTTCCGCGATCTGGACGAAGTATTTGAGCTGCCGGATTTCCATATCGTGCCCTTCCGGCGAGGAACGTTCGCCGGATCAGGAGCGATTGTCAAACTGCATGATAAAGCGCCATATGCACAAGCTATGGGCATTCAATATGTGAAACAATTGTATTTTCAATAGGTTATAATGATCATGCGCGCATCGGTATTGCCTATTGTTATATGTCATAGGCGTTTCCGATATCTATGATTGGAAATTAATCTTTGTCGATTGCCAGAGCCTGCATCTAGCTTTTCCCTGCTCGTGATTTTTGGGGCGTCATCGACCCCACTCATCCTGTAGACGGCAGGAGAAAACAAAATGCTTCCAGAGACTTCGTTGCGCGGCCGGCTCTTGGCCGCGACGCTGGCGCTCGGCCTGTCGGCCACCGGCGCCTTCGCCCAGCAGGAGCCCTGCATCGGCAATTCCGTGGCCGTCACCGGCCCGGCCGCGTTCTCGGGCCAGGCCATCAAGCTCGGCGCCGAGATCGCCATCGACGAGATCAACGCCGCGGCGGCGTCTCGGGCAAGAAGCTCAAGCTGATCCAGTACGACGATGCCGGCGCCCCGCCGCGCGGCGTCGACAACACCCGCCGCATCGCGCTCGCCGACAAGTGCGTCGCGGTGCTCGGCGGCTTCCACTCCACAGTGCGCTCGCCCAGGTGGACCCGATCCACGAGATCGGCATTCCCTACATGGGCGTGTGGGCAGCCAACACCAAGGCGATCGAGAACGGGCGCGACCCGAACTTCATGTTCCGCATCTCCGCCAAGGACAAGTGGGTGGCCCGCTTCCTGGTGGACGAGGCGCTCAAGGTCTCGAAGACCGGCAAGATCGCCTTCTTCTATGAGAATACCGGCTGGGGCAACGGCGCGCTGCCGGACATCAAGGCCGCGCTCGGCGCCAAGGGCAAGGAACTCGCCGCCGCCGAGACCTTCAACTGGAACGACCAGGACATGACACCCCAGGTCATCCGCGCCCGCGACAGCGGCGCCGACGTGGCGATCGTCTGGTCGCTGGACCGCGAGGCCAACCAGATCCTGCGCTCCATGGACAAGTCGTCCTGGAAGCCGACCATCATCGGTGCCTGGGGCATCTCGGGCAATCTCGGCGAGCTTGCCGGCCCCCTCGCCAACGGCGTGCGGGTGATGCAGACCTACTCGTTCCAGACCGAGCAGAGCGCCACCGGCAAGAAGGTGCTCGCCGCCATCGAGGCCAAGACCGGCATCAAGGACCCGAAGGACATCAAGGCCGCCTCCGGCATCGCCGACGCCTATGATGCTGTCTACCTTCTGGCCGACGCCATCAAGATCGCCGGCGCCTACGACTGGAAGAAGGTCCAGGCGGCGCTCTACGAGGTCAGCCGCGACGGCCTTGTGGCGCCCTATAAGCCCGCCTTCGACAAGAAGGATCCGGAGCGCCAGGACGCCTTGCTGCCGCAATACTACCTGCTGACCGTCTGGCACGAGGGCAAGCTGATCCCCTTCAAGGGTTCGCCCTACGACAAGTGAGCGCGCGGGGGCGGGCGCAGCGTCCGCCCCTCGCTTCGCCTGCCATCAAAGCCTTCCGCCCCGCCTGAGCCGGGCGCCCACCCCTGACCAGACGGGCCCTCCGCCATGAGCACGGTGGTGCAGTACATTCTCTCGGGCCTTGCCATCGGCGGCATCTATGCCCTGGTGGCGCTCGGGTTCCACATCATGTGGTCGTCCGCCAAGGCGGTGAACTTCGCCCATGGCGACACGCTGATGATCGGCGGCCTGCTCGCCGTCTATTTCCTCGCCGCCGGCCTGCCACTGGCGCTCGCCTGCGTCCTCGCCATCCTGGTCGGCGGCCTGTTCGGCGTGGTGCTGGAGCGCATCGCGGTGCGGCCGTTCCTGGGCCAGCACGGCTCGGTGGGCTGGATGCTCACCACCATCGCCATCGGCATCATGGTGGAGAGCGTCGCCACCATCCAGACCCAGGGCTATGCGCTGCCGCTGCCCTCGCCCGGCATCTCCTCCTCGATCCAGATCCTCGGCGCCGGCGTCTATCCGCAGGAACTGGCGATCCCGGTGGTGGCGCTCATCGCCATGGTCGGGCTGCGCCTCCTCCAGCACCACACGCTGATCGGCCGCGCCATGCGCGCCGTGGCCCACAACGGCGCCGCCGCCTCGCTCATGGGCATCAACGTCTACCGGGTGGTGGCCTTCTCCTTCGCGCTTGCGGGCCTGCTCGGCGCCGCCGCCGGCGTGCTGGTGGCGCCGGTGGTGCAGGCCTCCTCCACCATGGGCGTCCTGCCGGGCCTGAAGGGCTTCGCGGTGGCCATCATCGGCGGCATCACCTCGGCACCGGGCGTGGTGGTCGCTGGCCTCGCCTACGGGGTGATGGAGAAGTTCGTGGAGGGCTACATCTCCTCCGCCGCGCGCGAGATCGTCGGCTTCTCGGTGATGATCCTGACCCTGCTCGTGTTCCCGCAGGGCCTGTTCGGCAAGCGCGAGGTGATGAAGGTATGAGACACCTCACCACGATCGGCTTCCTGGCGCTGGCGGCGATCCTCGTCGCCGTGCCGCTCGCCTCGAACAACGAGTACGAGCTGCGCCTGTTCATGCTGTTCCTCATCTACGGCATCATCGCCGTGGGGCTGAACGTGCTGGTGGGCCTCACCGGCCTCGTCTCGCTCGGCCAGGCGGGCCTGTTCGCGCTCGGCTCCTATACCGGGGCCATCCTCGCCACCCGGCTCGGCTTCGACATGGTGTCGGCGGCGCTGGTGGCGGCCATCGTCGCCGGCTTTTTCGGCGTGCTGCTCGCCTATCCGACGGTCCGGGTGCGTGGTGTCTACTTGGCGGTGGTCACCATCGCCTTCGGCCTCATTGTCGAGAACGTCGCCATCGAGTGGCAGTCCATGACCGGCGGCACCACGGGCATCACCTCCATTCCCTCGCCGAACCTGTTCGGCTTTCGCCTGTCGGGCTATGCCTATTACGGCCTGCTGGCGGTGGTGCTGTTCCTTGCCGCCGCCGGCGCGCACAATCTGAAGATCTCGCGCTTCGGCCGCGCCATGCTGGCGGTGTCGCAGAGCGAGACCGCGGCGCGCGCGCTCGGCGTGGACGCCACCGGCGTGCGCACGCTCGCCTTCGTCGCCGCCGCGGTGACGGCGGGCCTCGCCGGTACCTTCTACGCCTTCCTCAATTCCTACATCTCGCCCGACATCTTCACCTTCTCGGACAGCGTGCGCTTCCTACTGATGGTGATCCTAGGCGGGGCGGCGTCCACCTTCGGGCCGATCCTCGGCGCCTATATCCTCACCTATCTGCCGGAATATCTCCAGCAGTTCGCGGTGTGGCAGAAGTTTGCCTATGGCGCGCTGCTGCTGGTGGTGATGTTCGTGATGCGCGCGGCATCATGGGCTCGCTCACCCTCGGCCTGAAGAAGCTGAGGCCCGGGCCGCGCGCCGTGAGCGCGACGGAGGGCATCCCGGCCGAGGAGACGCTTCGGCGCGATCCGCGCACCCAGCGCTCGGAACTGGTGGCACGGGACCTCACCGTGCGCTTCGGCGGCCTGACCGCGCTCAACAAGGCTTCGCTGCGCGTGAAGCCGGGCGAGGTGCATGCCCTCATCGGTCCGAACGGCGCCGGCAAGTCGACCTTCGTCAACACCATTTCCGGCTTCTACCGGCCCACCGAAGGGGAATTCGAGATCGACGGCGTCCAGCTCGCCGGCAGGAAGTCGCACGAGATCGCCCGCCTCGGCCTCTCGCGCACGTTCCAGAACACCGAGCTGTTTGGCGAACTGACGGTGCTGGAAAACGTCATGGTTGGCTACCAGCAGGGCCTCGGCTACGGCCTCGCGGCGGCGCTGCTGCGCACGCCGGCCATGCGGCGCCAGGAGGAGGAGTGCCGGCGCGCCGCCATCGGCCTGCTCGCCTTCGTCGACCTTCAGGACTACGCCAACGAGGAGGCGCGCTTTCTGCCCTTCGGCCTCCAGCGGCGCCTGGAGATCGCCCGCGCGCTGGCGGCGCGCCCGCGCCTGCTGCTGCTCGACGAGCCGGCCGCCGGCCTCACCACCCAGGAGATCGATGCGCTGGAGGAGATGATCCGCCGCATCGCCGCGCTCGGCGTGTCGGTCCTGCTCATCGAGCACCATGTGGAGCTCATCATGGCGGTGGCCGACACCGTCACCGTGCTCGATTACGGGCAGATCATCGCCTCCGACACGCCGGCCGTGGTGCAGGACGACCCGCGCGTCATCGAGGCCTATTTCGGCACCTCGCTGGAGCCTGCCGACGCGGCGGAGGCCACCCCATGAGCGGAACCGATACCCCCGCCCCCGGCGCGGCCGAAATCCTGCTCGACATCAAGTCCATGGAGCTGCGCTACGGCGCTGCGGTGGCGGTGCGCGACGTCTCGCTCACCGTGCGGCGCGGCGAACTGGTGGCGGTCATCGGCAATAACGGCGCCGGCAAGTCCTCCACCATGAAGGGCGCCACCGGCCTGGTGATGCCGTCGGGCGGCCAGGTTCTGTTCCGCGGCGCGGACACCACCCGCCTGCCGGCCTATGCCAAGGTGGCGCGCGGCCTCGTCATGGTGCCCGAGGGGCGCATGATCTTCCCGGACCAGAGCGTCGAGGACAACCTCACGCTCGGCGCCTATGTCCATGGCGGCCTCAAGGGCGCGCGGGCGAAGCAGACGCTGGAGAAGGTGCTGGAGCTGTTCCCGCGCCTGAAGGAACGGCTCGCCCAGCAGGCCGGCTCCATGTCCGGCGGCGAGCAGCAGATGCTCGCCATCGCGCGCGGCCTGATGGCGGAGCCGGAACTGCTGGTGATCGACGAATTGTCGCTCGGCCTCGCGCCCAAGATCGTCGACCAGCTCATGCGCGTGCTCTCCGACCTGAACAAGGCCGGGCTCACCATCCTGCTGGTGGAGCAGCTCGCCTCCTACGCGCTCGCCATCGCCGACCATGCCTATGTCATCGCCAACGGGCGCGTGGCGCGCCAGGGGCCGAGCGCCGCGCTCGCGCGCGATCCGGAGGTGATGGAAGCCTTTCTCGGCAAGAAGAAGCCGGCCGCCTGAACCGACGATTCCGCAAGCAAGACCAGACACGTCAAGGAGACGTCATGTCCAAAGTCATCGATCTCAGCCTTCTCATCGAAGACAACATGCCCGCCCACAAGCTGTTCCAGCGGCCGGTCATCACCACCCACCTGAGCCACGAAAGCTCGAAGGCGTTCGGGCTCGGCGTGGAGGGCGACGCGATGACCTTCCAGACCAACTTCATCGCCATGCTCGACCATGTGGGCACCCACGTGGACGCGTTCCGCCACGTGAAGGCGGACGGCGCGCCGATCGACGAGATGCCGCTCGACCTGTTCATGGGCAAGGCGGTGTGCTTCGACCTGCGCCACATCCCCGATCTCGGCGACATCACCGCCGAGGACATGGACAAGGCCGAGGCCGCCGCCGGCGTGAAGGTGGACGGCCACATCGTGCTGTTGTGCACCGGCTTCCACGAGCGCAACTATCCGACCCTCGATTCGGTCTGGAAGAACCCGCTGCTCACGGTGGAGGCCACCAAGTGGCTGCACGCGCGCGGCTCCAAGATGCACGGCGTGGAAGGTCCCTCCACCGACAAGCCCACCGACAACATCTTCGCCCAGCACCGTTTGTGCCGCGACCTCGGCATGAGCCACTGGGAGTGGCTGGTGAACCTGGAGCAGCTCGTCGGCAAGGGCGAGTTCCAGTTCTTCGGCGTGCCGCTGAAGTTCAAGGGCGGCTCCGGCTCGCCGGTGCGCGCCTTCGCGATCCTGAACTGAAGACGCAGAAGATACGTCTCAAGCCCTGACCGAGACGTGTGGGGGTGTCCGGGCGGCCTCTGCCGGCCGCCCGGCACCGCTCCACAAACCAAGCGGGGAAGCCATGTCCGCCGAATTCGACGCCATGAGCGCCGTCGCCCTGCGCACCCTCGTGGCGCGGCGCGAGGTCTCGCCCGTGGAGCTGACGCGCCGCGCGCTCGACCGGGCGATCGCGACGCAGGAGACGCTGAACGCCTTCTTCGTGATCCTGGAAGAGGAGGCCATGGCCGCCGCCCGCGTCGCCGAGGATGCGGTGATGGCCGGCGCCCCGCTCGGCGTGCTGCACGGTCTGCCCTTCTCCGCCAAGGACCTGATGGCGGTGAAGGGGGTGCGCTACGCCTCCGGCTCGCGCGCCATGGCGAACAATGTCGCCGACGTGGACGCCCCGGCGGTGGAGCGGGCGCGGGCGGCGGGCGCCATCCTCATCGGCAAGACCACCACCAGCGAGTTCGGCTGCAAGCCGATCGGCGACAGCCCGCTCACCGGCATCACCCGCAATCCCTGGAACCTCGACATGACGCCGGGCGGCTCCAGCGCCGGCGCGGCGGCCTCGGTCGCCGCCGGCATCACGCCGTTCGCGCTCGGCACCGATGGCGGCGGCTCGATCCGCATTCCCTGCGCCCTGTCGGGCCTTGCGGGCCTCAAGGGCCAGTTCGGCCGGGTGCCCGTGTGGCCCACCTCGGCGACGCCGACGCTCGCCCATGTGGGGCCCATCGCCCGCTCCATGGAGGATGCCGCACTCCTGTTCTCGGCGGTGGCGGGCTTCGACCGGCGCGACCCGTTCGGCGTCGCCGGCCCGGTGCCGGACGTGATGGGCGCGGCCCGCGCGTCGGTCGCCGGCATGCGCGTCGCCTACAGCCCCACCTTCGGCTATGCCCGCCCCGAGCCGGAGGTTCTGGCGGCCACCGGCCGGGCGGCCGAGACCTTCGAGGCGCTGGGCTGCCGGGTGGACCTGGTGGAGCAGGTGTTCGACACCGACCCCGCCGATCTGTGGACCGCGGAATTCTATGCCGGGGTCGGCACGCGGCTGCGCAGCGTGCTGGAGAACCAGCGCGACCTGCTCGACCCCGCGGTGGCCGACATCCTCATGCCGGCGCTCTCGCAGGAGATGCGCTCTTATTATGCCAGCGTGTTCGAGCGCTACGCTTTGCGCGAGAAGCTGCGCCGCTTCTTCGAGACCTACGACCTCCTGATCTCGCCCGTGGTGCCGGTCAGCGCGCTTGAGGCAGGCCGCAACCTGCCGGCGGGGCTGGAGGACCGGAACCTGGTCTCGTGGGTGTTCTATACCTATCCATTCAACCTCACCGGCCAGCCGGCCGGCGCGGTGTGCGCCGGCCTGTCGGCCGCTGGCATGCCCATCGGCCTGCAGATCGTCGGGCGCGCCTGCTGCGAGGACGACGTGGTGCGCGCCGCCTGCGCCTTCGAGCGCACCATGCCCCCGGCTACAACCGCCCGCCGGCGCTGGCGTGAGGCCGGCCGTGCCGGAGCGCCGCACCCCGGCGCCCCGCGGTCACCGGTGACAGGTCCGCTTCCCTGCATTAAGAATCTGTCAATCCATAAGACAGACGGGGTGGAGCGGACGTGGGCAGCCGGGGGCGGCGAGGGGACTGGCTGAGGGGCCTGCGCGGAGCCGTGGGCCTTGCGCTGGCCTATGCGCTTGTCTTCCAGCTCGTCTTCGCCGGCGCTGTCGCCGAGCGGATGTCCGTCGCCGGCATGGCGGGAACCGAGGCGGCGCTGTGCCTTCCCAGCAAGGACGGGCCGGCGTCCGGCGGCGCGGACCAGGACCGCCCTTCCCATCTGTCCCGCTGCGCGATCTGCGCCTTTGCCGCGCTGACGCCGCCGCTGCCCGAGCCGGCCGCCGCGGTGGCGGCTCCCATCTCCCACCATGCGCGGCCGCCGGCGCTGGCGCTGGCGCAAGCCGCCCCCCTCGGCACCAGCCGGCACGATCCCCGCACATCCCAAGGGCCTCCTCTCGGCGCGTAACGGTCCGTTTCACCAAACCCGTTCCGCCTGATGGAGACGTCCCATGCCCCGCGCGCCCCGGCTCGCCTGGGCAGCCTCGGCATCGCTGATCGCGATGGCGCAGGCCGCCCTGGCCCAGTCGCCGACCCCGCTGCCGACCCTCGTCGTCCAATCCGACATCGCCGCCACCGACGGCACCACGCAAGGACCGCCGGTGGAAGAGACCACCGCCGGCCCGGTCCAGGGCTATCGTGCCCTGACCGCGGCGAGCGCCACCCGCACCAACACCCCGATCGAGCAGATCCCGCAGTCGATCCAGGTGGTGCCGCGCTCCCTCATCAACGACCAGGACGACCTCTCGGTCGCCGAGGCGGTGCGCAACGTGAGCGCGACGCAGGGCACCAATCCGGTCCAGACCCCCGCCTTCACCTCCGCCTATATCCGCGGCTTCCCGGCGGAATACTGGGTGGACGGGCTGACCACCTTCTACAATGGCGGCGACCGGGATTCGCTCGTGAACGTCGAGCGCATCGAGGTGCTGAAGGGGCCGAATGCCATCCTCTATGGCGGCGGCACCGGCGCGCCGCTCGGCGGCGTCATCAACCTGGTCTCCAAGCTGCCCACCGAGAAGGCGTTCGCCGAGCTGGGCTTCACCTTCGGCAGCTACAGCTATCTGCAGCCCTATTTCGACGTGAACACGCCGCTGACCAAGGACGGCACGGTGCTGTTCCGCTTCACGGGCGAATACACCTCCGCGGGCTCCTTCATCGACGTGCTGGAGACCGACCGCTATTCGCTCAACCCGACCCTGACCTTCACCAACAAGTCCGACACCACCCTGACGATCCAGGGGCGCCTCACGAGCTGGGAGCAGCAGGACTATCAGGGCCTGCCGGCCACCGGCACCGTCACCGGCGCGTTCCGGCTCAATCCGAACATGTTCATCGGCCCGGCCAACATGCCGGATTCCTATTCGCGGGTGGCGAGCGTCACGGCGAACTTCGACCATCAGATCAACGAGATCTGGTCCACCAACATCCAGGCCAGGATCTCCAACACCCAGTTCAAGGAGCTGGCGCAGACCTTCGTCGGCGCGAGCCTGGCGGGGGTGGACTTCACCGGCAACACGCCGAGCTTCCCGCCCGCCTACTGGAACATGATCAACGTCTCGCTCTACCAGGAGCAACAGGAGGCGACGGTGGTCGCCAACGCGTTGGCCGAGTTCAATGTAGGCGCCACCAAGAACAAGCTGCTGTTCGGCGCCGACTACAGCCGCGTTTCCGACACCGGCTATATGTATGGCAACCTGCTCGACCTGTTCCTTCTGCCGCCGGTGAACCTGCTCGCGCCAGTCTATCCGCCCTTTATCGAGCCGGGTCCGGGCATCGGCAATTCCAACGTCATCTCCGACGCGCAGAACATCTACGCCACCGCCGGCGCCTATGCCCAGCTCCAGACCACGGTCTGGGACCGGCTGCACCTTCTGGCGGGCGTTCGGCTGGCCAACATTCAGATCGACAGCGTCTCGCCCGCCTTCCAGACCTCGTCCAGCATGGACACGACGCAGGCTCTGCCGCGCATCGGTGCCGTGGTGGACGTGACCAAGGGCGTCGCGCTCTATGCGAGCTATTCGGAGGGGCTGAAGGCCAACCCCTTCACCATCTATCTGGGCCCGCCCAAGCCCGAGCATTCCGCGCAGCTGGAAGGCGGCGTCAAGTTCAACCTCGGCTATGGCCTTACCGGCTCCATGGCCGTGTTCGAGATCAACCGCACCGGCGTGCCGGTGTTCACCGGCATCGCCTCCGAGGCCATCGGCGAGCAGCGCTCGCGCGGCTTCGAGGCCGATCTGCTCTGGCAGCCCAAAGACAACTGGCAGGTGCTCGCCAACTACGCTTATGTGGATGCGGTGCTGCTTAACGACATTCCCGGCGTCGCGCCGGCCGGCAGCCAGCTCAACATCGTGCCGCCGAACTCCGGGCGCCTGTGGGTGAACTACAAGTTCGACCCGCAGGTGGCCAAGGGATGGAGCGTGGGCGCCGGCATCTATGCCGCCTCCGGCGCCTATGTGGACCTCGCCAACCTCTACGAGACCTCGGCCTATTTCACCATCGACGCGAAGATCGCCTATGAAAAGCGAGAACTTCAAAGCGCAGGTCACCGCCAAGAACCTGACCGGCGAAGACTATTTCGTGCCCTACAACTATTATGGCGGCCGCGTCGCGCCCGGCGAGGCGCGCGGCGTCTACGGCAAGGTCGCCTGGACCTTCAAGTGAGGCCGAGATGGACCTGACCCGACGCGATCTTGCACTTGCGGGCCTTCTCGGCCCGCTTCTCGCCCAGGTGGCGGCGCCGTCCGCGGCCCATGCGCAAGCCCCGGCCGTGGCGGCGACGCCCGCCGTCCGGGCATGACATGTCCATGATGCCGGCGCACTGGATGGGGAGCGAGAAGATCGCCTTTCTCGTCTATCCCCAGTTCACGGCCCTCGACATGGTCGGTCCGCATTACATGCTCACCAGCCTGATGGGGGCGACCACCGTTGTGGTGGGCAAGACCAAGGCGCCCGTGACCAGCGACGCGGGGCTGATCTTCACCCCCACCGCGGATTTCGAGGACTGTCCGCGGGACCTCGACATCCTGTGCGTGCCCGGCGGCTCCACCGGCACCCTCGCCGCCATGGAGGACGACGCGACCCTGCGCTTCCTGAAGGATCGCGGTGCGCGCGCGAAATATGTCACCTCGGTCTGCACCGGCTCCCTGCTCCTGGGGGCCGCCGGGCTACTGGAGGGCTATCGGGCCACGTCGCACTGGGCGGCGCAGCAGGTGCTGACCGAGTTCGGCGCCATCCCGTCTCCCGGCCGCGTGGTGCGCGACCGCAACCGCATCACCGGCGGCGGCGTGACGGCAGGCATCGACTTCGGCCTCGCGCTGGTGGGCAGCCTGCGCGACCGCACCTATGCGGAAGGCGTGCAGCTTCTAGCCGAATATGCGCCCGAGCCGCCCTTCGATTCCGGCACGCCCGGCCGGGCACCGCCTGAGGTCACGGCGATCATCGACGCGATGATGGCCGACTTCCTGGTCCAGGCGCGCGCGACCGGCGCCGCCGCTTTCGTCCGGGCCAAGGCGCTGTGAGCCCCGGACCGAATCCGTTCGCCCCGGCTGCGCCGCCTTACGGGAGGTGGCCGGGGCCATCCCACTCTCGCCACAGCGGGCGCGCAGCGTCGGCGCGCTCCGCTTCGGGAGGCGAGGGTAGACCACTGAAGGAGTTTTCCCATGTCCCACAACATCACGTCCCGCCGTCGTCTTCTGCTCGCCGCGACCGCGGGCGCCTGCTGCTGTCCGGCGCCGCGATGGCGCATGACTTCAAGGCTGGCAGCATCGAGATCGACCATCCCTGGTCGCGCGCCACGCCCGCCGGCGCCAAGGTCGGCGCGGGCTATCTGGTGCTGAAGAATGCCGGCGCCGCCGACCGCCTGGTTTCCGCCACCGCCCCGTTCGCGGGCCGGGTGGAGATCCACGAGATGGCGATGAAGGACGGCGTGATGACCATGCGTCCGCTGGCGAACGGCATCGCCGTGCCGGCCGGCGGCACCGTCGAGCTGAAGCCCGGCGGCTACCACATCATGTTCATGGACCTGAAGGCACCGCTCAAGGAGGGAACGCTGGTGGACGGCACCCTCACCTTCGAGAAGGCCGGCACCGTCAACGTCCAGTTCAAGGTGGAGCCGGTGGGCGCCGCTACAAGCGGCCACAAGCACTGAGGCGCGGCCCGGCCCGCCCGCCATCGGCGCGGCGGGCCGCAGGCGCTTGCTGTCGGGCGGGGAGGCAACCCTCGCCCGACACGGCTCAGATCGCCGTCTGGGTCTTCACCAGCCGCGCATAGAGGCCGCCGGCCTTCAGGAGCTGGTCATGGCCGCCCTCCTCGCTCACCCCCTCGCGGGTGACGACGAGGATGCGGTCGGCATTGCGCACGGTCGACAGGCGGTGCGCGATCACCAGCGTGGTGCGGCCGCGGGACAAAGCGGCGAGCGCCTGCTGGATTTCCCATTCGGTCTCGGTGTCGAGGGCGGAGGTCGCCTCGTCCAGGATCAGGATCGGCGGGTCCTTGAGGAACATGCGGGCGATGGCGAGGCGCTGCTTCTGCCCGCCGGAGAGCTTCACGCCGCGCTCGCCGATCAGCGTGTCGAGCCCGGCCGGCAGGCCGGCGATCATCTCGTCGAGCATCGCCCGCCGCGCCGCGCTCATGATCTCGGCGTCGCTGGCGCCGAGGCGGCCATAGGCGATGTTGTCCCGGATCGTCCCTGCGAACAGGAACACGTCCTGCTGGACGATGCCGATGGCCCGGCGCAAAGAGGCGAGCGTCACGTCGCGGATGTCGTGACCGTCGATGGTGATGCGCCCGGCCCCCACCTCGTAGAAGCGCGGCAGCAGCGCGCAGATGGTGGTCTTCCCCGCCCCCGAGGGGCCGACGAAGGCCACCGTCTCGCCGGGCGCGATGGCGAGCGACAGGCCGCTCAGCACGCGCTTGTCCGCCGTGTAGCCGAAGCTCACGTCTTCATAGCGCACCGCGCCGCGCACGTCCTGGAGCGCAACCGCGCCGGGCCGGTCGGCGATGTCGGGCCGGGTCTCCAGGAATTCCAGGTAGGAGCGGAAGCCGGCGATCCCCTTGGGATAGATCTCCACCACCGCCGCGATCTTCTCCAGCGGGCGGAAGAACACCGCCACCAGCAGCAGGAAGCCGACGAAGCCGCCGTTCGACAGTTCGCCCCGCACCACGAACCAGGTGCCCGCGAGCATCACCGCGAGCTGGGTGAGGCGCATGCCCACATAGCTGAGCGAGGTGTTGGCGGCCATCAGGCGGTAGGCGGCGAGCTTGGTCTGGCGGTAGCGGCCATTGTCGGCGGCGAACAGCGCGCGCTCGTGATCCTCGTTGGCGAAGGCCTGGACCACGCGGATGCCGCCCACGGTCTCCTCGATGCGGGCGTTGAAGGCGCCGACCCGGCCGAACAGGGTGCGGAAATTCTCCGTCATCGCGCGCCCGTAATGGGTGGTGGCGAACGCCACCGCCGGCACGATGGCGCCGGTGATGAGGGCGAGCGGGACATTGACCCACAGCATCAGGAGGAAGGCGCCGATGAAGGTCATCACCGCCAGGAACACGTCCTCCGGCCCGTGATGGGCGACCTCGCCCACCTCCTCCAGGTTCTTGGTGAGGCGCGCCACCAGGTGCCCGGTCTTCTGGTTGTCGAAGAAGGAGAAGGAGAGCTTCTGCAGGTGGTCGAACGCCCGCGCGCGCATCTCGGTCTCGATGTTGATGCCCAGCATGTGGCCCCAATAGGTCACCACCGCCATCAGGCCGGTATTGACGAGATAGATCACGAGCAGGCCCACCGCGGCGATCAGGATCAGCCCCCAGTCCTGGGCCGGCAGCAGATGGTCGACGAACGCCTTGACCGCCACCGGAAACGCGAGCTCCAGCAGGCCAGACAGGATGGCGCAGGAAAAATCCAGCAGGAACAATCCCTTGTAGGGCGCATAATAGGAAAAGAACTGGCGTAGCATTTGGCTGGCTCTGAGGGCTCGCGTTCAATCGCCGATATCTACGCCTTCGTGGCCGCGGCGCCAGTAGGCGGCGACCTGGATCTGGCGTTTGTCGAGGCGGCGCGCTGTGAGGAGATGGGCGCGCAGGCGGCGCGCCACCGCCTGCTCGCAGCCGGCGAAGACGCGGACCGTGTCGGTGTCCGCGGGCAGCGGCGTTTTCCCGGACCGCCGCCGTCGACTCCAGGTCGGTGGTCCCGGCCGGCACG
>NZ_JBNFNU010000012.1:0-29133 GCF_057364445.1 Xanthobacter sp. BG11Y11_SDJG | reverse complement strand
CGGCGCGGCGCGGTCCGGCGGGCGAGAAGGTCGCGCACGAAATCGCGGTCTTCGTCTCTTTGCGGCACCGCTTGCGCCGCCGGCCGCGCGCCTGGGAGCCTCGGAACAGTGCGCCGGGCACCCGCACGTGCGTGCCGTCGGCAGCGCCGCCGTCCGGGTCATATGGCGGTGGCGCAGGTTGCGCTCCTCGAACAGATCGGCGATCCGCGCCACCGGGCCGGCGGGGATCGCGCCGGCGTCGAGCTGGTCCATGCATTCGGCCACCGTCAGGCGGGAGGTCCACTCCTCCATCAGCCGGTCGACCTCGGGATTGTGGGTCACGCGTCCCGAAGGCGTGGTGAAGCGCGGATCGTCCGCGAGGTCGGGCCGGCCGATGATCCGGCAGATGCGCACCCACTGGTCGTTGGAGCCGGAGCAGACCATCACCCAGCCGTCGCGCGCGCGGTAGGCGTTCCACGGCGACATGGAGGGATGGTGGTTGCCGATGCGCTTCGGCGTGCCGCCGGCGAAATGCCGGGGCAGGAAGGTGGTGAGCATGCTGAAGGCGCAGTCGTACAGGGCGACCGCGGCGTGCTGGGGCGGCGCGCCGCGCGCACGGGCGCGCAGGGCGAGCAGCACCGACGCGGCGGCATAGAAGCCGGAGGTGAATTCGAGGATCGGCGTGTTGCAGGGGATCGGCGGCCCGTCCGGGTCGCCGGTGACGTCCATCACCCCCGAGAGCGCCTGGACCAGACCGTCCGGCAGAGGGTCGCCGTCCGCTCCGGCGCCGAGCGCGGTGACGTCGCAGACGAGACCGGCCTGCGCCAGGGCCGCGGCGATCGGCTCGGGCCAGTGCCGGTCGAGGTCGCGCGAGACGAGGACCGCATCCGCCTTGGATATGACCGCGGCGACCTCGGCCGCGGCGTCCGGCCCATCGAGCGCCAGGCTGTGCTTGCCGGCGGCCAGGCTGGCGCGGTGTGGCGCTTTGGTGCCCCCGTCCCCCGGCGCAGCGGGCTCGATCACCACCACCGTGGCACCGAGTTCCGCGACCAGGGCTCCGCAGACGGCAACGGCGATCCGCTCGCCAAGCTCGACGATCACAAGGTCAGGCGAAAGGGGGGTCTTCATGTCCGGCTCGGCTCCCCTGGTGTGGTGGTTGGCGGCGTCCGGCGGGATTGGCGTTCACGTCTCCTCCTCGAAGGCCAATTCGCGGGTCTTGCGCACATTGGGCAGGATCACGATCACCAGCAGGCACACGGCAAGCACCAGGAGCACCGCGCTGATGGGACGGGTGACGAATACGCTCGGATCGCCCGACGACAGCAGCATAGCGCGCCGCAGGTTCTCTTCCAGCAGCGGACCGAGCACGAACGCCAGCAGCAGGGGCGCCGGCTCGCACCGCCATTTGGTGAGCGCGTAGCCGAGCACGCCGAAGACAATCAACAGCAGCACCTCGAAGGACGAGTTGTTGACGCTGTAGACGCCGATGCAGGACACCACCAGCAGCACCGGATGGAACATGCGATAGGGCACCTTGAGCAGCGCCACCCACACGCTGATCAGCGGCAGGTTGATGATGACCAGCATGATGTTGCCGATCAGCATCGAGGCGATGACGCCCCAGAAAAGTTCCGGGTTCTTGGTCATCACCTGCGGTCCCGGCTGGATGCCGTGGATCATCATCGCCCCCGCCATGAGGGCGATAACGGCATTGGACGGGATGCCCAGCGTGAGCAGGGGGATGAACGAGGTCTGCGCGCCGGCATTGTTGGCAGCCTCGGGCGCGCGACGCCTTCGACGGCGCCTTGCCAAAGCGGTCGGGGTTCTTGGCGATGCGCTTTTCGAACGCGTAGGCGGCGAAGGCGGAGAGCGTTGCGCCGCCGCCCGGCAGGAGTCCGAGAATGGCGCCGAGGATGGTGCCGCGGATCGCGGCCGGGCTCGCTTCGCGGAAGTCCTGGCGGCTCGGCATCAGGCTGCCGATCTTGGCCTGAACGAGCGAGCGGTACTCCGGGCTTTCCAGGTTGCGCAGCGTCTCGGCGATGGCGAACAAGCCCATTGCCAGCGGCACGAAGCCGATGCCGTCGTTGAGCTCGGGGATGCCGAGGGTCATGCGCGGCTGGCCGGTATTGATGTCGGTGCCGATCATGGACAGGAAGAAACCCAGCACGATCATTCCGAGCGCCGAGAGGACCGAGCCACGCGCCAGCACGATGGCGGCGATCATGCCGAGCACCATCAGCGAGCAGTATTCGGCGGGGCCGAACAGCAGCGCGACCTCCGCCAGCGGCGGCGCGAAGAGCGCGATGAAGAGGGTGGCGAAGAGGCCGGCGAACAGCGAGGCCAAGGCGGCGATCGCCAGCGCCGGACCGGCGCGGCCCTGGCGCGCCATCTGGTAGCCGTCGAGGCAGGTGACGACGGACGAGTTCTCGCCCGGCAGGTTCACCAGGATGGCGGTGGTGGAGCCGCCGTAGGAGGCGCCGTAATAGATGCCGGCGAGCATGATAAGCGCCGAGACCGGCTCGAGATAGAAGGTCACGGGCAGCAGCATGGCCACCGTCGCCACCGGACCGAGGCCGGGCAAGACGCCGATGAGCGTGCCGATGAGGGCGCCGATCAGGCAGTAGAGGAGGTTTGCCGGCTGTGCGGCGGTGGCGAAGCCGGACAGGAACTGATTGAACAGGTCGAACATCAGAAGAACTCCGGCCACAGCGGCATGGGCAGGCCCAGCGCATCCACGAAGATCAGGCTTGCGGTGACCGCGAGCCCGATGGCGAGGACGATCGTTTCGCGCCAGCGGGTCTCGGTGTCGGCAAGGCCGGCCATGAAGACCACGCCGCAGATGGTGATCGGCAGGCCGAGCCGATCAAGCGCCACGGAAAAGAAGGCGATGGCGGCGCAGACCAGGATCAGTGGCCGCGGATACCAGCGCGCCAGCTTGTCCTCGTCCGCAAACAGGCTGCGCACCATGATGGCGAGGCCCAACGCGATCAGCACGTAGGCGCTCGCGGTGGGCAGCCAGCCGGGCCCCATCCGCACGGCGGTGCCAACCCTCAGGTTCTGCGCGAGCCACAACCCCCAGCCGGCGATGCCGATGCAGGTAGCCCCGGTCAGAACATCGTTCCAGTTCTTCACCTGCGGGATAGGACTTGCCGATCTGGGGCGGCCCGTCTCGGCGACTGCACCCTTGAGTTTCGAGTCCATGCATTCCTCCCTCTCGCGGCATCTTCGGCCGTCAGGATCGGTTTCCGATCTCGCTCTTGTAGCTCTCGATCCGCTGCTTCAGGCCCGGGCGCGCGACGGAGGCGGCGAGGTCGGCCATGTCCTGCGCCCGCGTGTCAGGGCGCAGGCAGCGGGAGATGGCTTCGTGCGTCTGCGGCGCGAGGAGCCCGAAGCTGGCGAAGATGGCCGACTGGCGCTCCTGCCACGCGGACTGCGCAATGATCTCGCTCGCGAAGCCATGGGCGATGGCGGTGTCGGCATCGAGCTCGATGCCATCCAGAATCAGTCGGCGCGCCGCTCCGGCGCCGACGATGGCGCCCAGGCGCCGGGTGCCGAGCACCACGCCGAAGCGCACGCCGGGAAAGCGGAACGTCGTCCCGGGGGCGGCGATCCGGCGCGCGCACGCGCCAAACAGATCGGCCCCGGCGCCGAACACGCGTCCATGGGCGAGGGCCAGCGTCTCGCCGGGGAAGTGATGGACCGCCTGCAGCATCCCTTCCGCCTGCAGGAAGCGCAGCGCCAGGTCGCCGTCGCTCTGCCGGTCGAGGCCGCCGAGGTCGAAGCCCGAGCAGAAGCTCGGCCCGGCGCCTTCGATGACGAGCAGGCGCGTGCCGTCGCGCGCCGCGCTGGCGACCGCGGCGCTGAGTGCCAGAACCAGCCCAGCGTTCAGCGCATTACCGCGCGCGGGCCGGTTGAGCTGGAGGCGCGTCACCGGTCCCGCCCGCTCGATGATCAGTTCTTCCGCGCCCTGTCCTGTGCTCATCGCCTGTCCGTTTTCCATTGCCAAAGGATGATATTCCGCAGCGGCATGAAGAAAGGCGTGCAGCTGAGGGCTGGCGGACGTTCGACAAAGAAATGGAACGTTGTTTCGTAAAATGTCAACGCCGATCCGCGCGGCGCATCACGGCGCGATGTCCTCGGGAGGAACGAAGTAAGGGGTCGGCTCCAGCTCGGCCTCGCGGAACCGTCGCATGCTCTGCCGGTAGGTCCGGAAGTCGGCGACGAAAAGGTCGCGGGCGATTGCAGCAGCTGCACGGGTGGTGGTGGCGCGCACCGCCGGCAGGTCGCCCGCAAGCGCGCCATGGCTGAGGCTGGCGCCGAAGCTCAGCAGATAGAGGTCTCCGACCTCCGGCGGGTGGACGCCGGCCTTCGCCGTGAGCTGGAAGTCGGGGGTCAGATAGGGCAGGCGCGCGAGCGCCGGAAAGCGCGCCGCCTCATCCGGCGCGACGCGCTCCCCCCACGTTTCAATGTGCGGCAGAATTGTGCGCAGATAGGGCACGTCGGCAAGGTCGACGTTGAAGCCGGTGGCGAAGATGACGGCATCGAAGCGATGTCGCCCCTTCGCGGTGACGATGTCGATCGCGTCGTCGTCCGGGATCAGGTCGACCCAGGGCTCGGCAAACCGCAGATCGAAGCCGGCGTGCCGCGTGCAGCGCAGAACCGATTCGTGGGGCGGCGGCATCTGCACGCTGGCGACGTGGCTCATGAATTCCCATCGCGCGGCGTCGTCCATTGCGGGAAAACCGTGCTGAAAACCGGGAAAGACCATCCAGCGCGACTTGTTCACCTGCGGCAGCGTCGGCCGGCGGCAGAACATCACCGCTGCGGCCGCGCCGGCCTCCAGCGCCGTGCCGGCATTGTCCAGCGCTGAGGCATTGGCGCCTAGGATCGCCACGCGCTTCCCCCGGAGCGGGGCGAAGTCGATGGCGTCGGCGGAGTGATGGATCTGCGGATGGCGGTCGCCGCTAGTCATGTCGAACGAGGGGAAGGCGGGTACCTGCCGCCCGCCCGCACCCTCGCGGCCGGTGGCGAGGATCACTTTCCGAGAAAAGACCACCTCGCGGCCGAGCGGGCCCTCGATTTCGGCGCGCAGGAATCCGTCTGCGAGTTCGAGCGCGTGGAGATTGGTCTGGTTCTCGACAGGCAGTTCGAGCACCCGCCGCAGCCACAGGAGATAGGCGAGCCAGTCGAGCCGGTGGACCTTGTAGAGTTCGTCCCAGCTTCGTCCCTGGGCCTCGTGCCAGGCGCGATAGGTGAGCGAAGGCACGCCGAGGTCCGGGCCGCACTGGCGTTTCGGCGAGCGCAGGATGTCCATGCGGGCGTATGTGCCCCATGGGCCCTCTTCGCCCTCGCGGGCGCGATCGATGACTCGCACGTTGCGAATGCCCTCGCGGCGGAGCGCGAAAGCCATGGTCTGGCCATACATTCCGCCGCCGATTACCAGCGCGTCGAGCGCCGTCGACCCGTCGGGCGCCAGCTTCTGCACCGGCCAGGCGCGCGGCGGGTAATTGAGGCGGTCCAGATCGCGCTTCACTTCGCGCTCGAGCTCGGCAAGGGACTCGCAGTCCCGAGCGGCGCGCCCCTGATCGACGCGATCCAGCATCATGTCCATTCCTCGCCCCCCTCCCACCTGCAGGCGCTTCGGTACTATTGTTCCGATAATTAGATCACAAGTTCATCATTCAGAACACTAGAATATCCCCCGGCCCCGACTGCGTTATGGAGGGCCACGCGCGCGACGCGCCTTGACAGGGCGAGCGTGACACGTGCCATATATCGAACCCTATGCTCAAAATATGAGACAGAAGGCACGCCAGGTCCGACATACGGGCCGGAACACCAAGCCGGAGGGGAGGAGAATGAATCTCATCGTGAACCTGATGGGCGGCGCGGCGCTGGCCGCCGTGCTCGGTCTGGCGGGCACGCCCGTGCGCGCGGAAGATGCGGCCGCCAACTACCCGAACAAGCCGATCCGCCTCATCGCTCCGTTCGCGCCCGGCGCGCTAACCGATACGCTGGCGCGACTGATCGGCAACAAGATGTCGGTCGACTGGGGGCAGCCGGTCGTGGTGGAGAACCGGCCCGGAGCAGCCGGCTCCATCGGCACCGCAGTGGTGGCGAATTCCCCGCCCGACGGCTACACGCTGGTGGTGATCACCAGCGGCCACGTGATCAATCCAAATTTCACCCAGCTGCCCTATGATCCGGTGAAAAATTTCGAACCGGTCATCCTCCTCACGGAAATCCCGAACCTGGTCGTTGTCCACCCCTCCGTGCCGGCGAAGACTCTGGACGAATACGTGAAGCTGGTGAAGGCCAACCCGAAGGACTACCCCTACGCCACGTCCGGTGCCGGCGGCAGCAGCCACGTCACCATGGAGTGGTTCAAGACCGTCGCCAAGCTCGACAACGCTCACGTCTCCTACAAGGGCGGCGCGCTCGCCATTTCCGACCTCTCCGCCGGCCACATCAAGACCGCGATGAGCACGGTTCCGACCGGATTTCCCTACGTGGATTCCGGCCGCGCGCGCGCCATCGCCGTGTCCAGCAAGAAGCGTTCGCCAGTGCTGCCGGACGTGCCGACGCTGGAGGAGAGCGGCTATCCCGTGGTTTCGGTGGAGTGGTGGGGCGTGCTCGCGCCCGCCGGCACGCCGCTCGCCATCCGCGAGAAGCTCAACTCCGAGATCGCTCGCATCATGAAGATGCCGGACGTGGAGCAGAAGCTCTCTCAGATCGGCGTCGCCTTTACTGGAGGCTCCATCGCCCAGTTCGACGCGTTCCTGAAGGACGAAATGATCAAGTGGGCTCGCGTCATCAAGGAAGCCAACGTCAAGAACGAGTAGGCGGCCGCGCGGGCGCCTGACGACGGCGCCGGACGCCGACCACGCCGCCGCGGCGGAACGCGGCCGGTAAGGACTTGATCGAGGACGCATGCCTTCCATGACCAGCGCCGCCGCCTCTGCCGCCTCCGTCGTTGCCGTGCCCGCTCCCAGGCATGTCCGCGACGGCCTTGCCGCCATCGCTTCCGAGATCCGCTTCGAGGATCTGCCGCACAAAGTTGTCGCCAAGGCGAAGATTCTCATCCTCGACACCGTCGGCTGCGCGTTGGGCGGGCTGTCCGGCGATCCGACCCGGGCGGTCTACGCCATGGTCGAGGCCTTGGGCGGGCGACCGGAGGCGACGATCATCGGCTCGCAGGCCCGCACCTCATGCACGCTCGCCGCCTTCGCCAACGGCACGGCGCTGCGCTATCTCGACGTTAACGATTATTATTTCGGCCGCGATCCCGCCCATGCCAGCGGCAACCTCGCCGCAATCCTTGCCGTGGGTGAAAAACGGGCGCCTCGGGGCGCGACATCATCGCCGCGCTGGTGGCGGCCTACGAGGTCCAGTTCCGCCTGTGCGACCATGCGGGCACGCCGAGCCTGTGGGACCGCGGCTGGCACCATGCCACCAACATGTCCTACGCCAGCGCCGCCGCCGCCGCCCGGCTGATGGGCCTCGATGCCGCAGGCACCGCCGAGGCGCTCGCCATCGCCGGGACCCACGGCAACATCCTCACTGAGTCCATGCGCGGGCGCATGGCCACCATCAAGGCCACCATCGAGGCGGTGGCCGCCAAGGGCGGCGTCGAGGCGGCGCTGATGGCGGCCCATGGCCTCACGGGGCCAGAGACCATCTTCGAGGGCGCCTATGGCTGGGACCGGGCGGTGGCGGGCGGCTCGGACTTCGCCGCCCTCGCCGCGCCGCTGGACGGAACGTTTCGCATCGTGCAGGCGCGGATCAAGCCCTTCGAGGCGTTCTCGCCCGCTCAGGGTCTGATCCAGGCGGCGCTCGATCTGCGCGCGCGGCTGGCGCCCCAGCCCGGCGACATCGTCGCCATTGAGGGCCGCTTTCCGCAGCAGATCCTCGATTGGCCGACCTCGGACGGGCAGAAGACCGCCCCCACCACCAAGGAGCTGGCCGACCACAGCCCCTATTATCTGATGGCCGTGGCGCTCATGGACGGCGCCTGCGGGCCGGCGCAGTTCACGCCGGAGCGGCTCGTCGATCCGGTGCTGCGCACCCTCCTGGGGAAGGCGACGCTGGTGGCGGACGACGCGTTTACGCGCGACTATCACCGCGGCACCGGCGCGGCCGTCACCGTGACGCTCGCGGACGGCCGCAGGGCGGAGGCCGTGTGCCCGCTGCCGCCGGGCCACCCGGACAATCCGCTCGACGATGCCGCCATTGCGCGCAAGTTCAACGAGCATGCGGAGCCGGCGGTGGGTGCCGAGCGCGCCCGCGCCATCCGCGACGCCATCGCCGGCCTCGACAGCGCGCGCGACATTTGCCATCTGATGGGGCTGCTCGCCGCTCCGGCGGCGAACGCCGGCTGAGGCGAGGATACGCCATGCTGCCGACGCCCCGGCGACCCACCGTGACCACCCATTGGGGCATCTACCGCGCCGCCATGGCGCACGGGCGCGCGGTGGCGCTCGATCCCTACGAGGGCGACCCCGACCCCTCGCCGATCGCCCAGTCCATGCTCGGCGCGCTCGATCATCCCTGCCGCATCCTGCGGCCCGCGGTGCGGCGCTCGTTCCTGGAGCGCGGCGCGGCGGCCACGGGGGCCGGCCGCGGTGCGGAGCCGTTCGTGGAGGTGGACTGGCCGCAGGCGCTCGATCTGGTCGCCAGCGAGTTGGACCGGGTGCGCCGCGCCCACGGCAACCGTGCCATCTTCGGCGGCTCCTACGGCTGGGCGAGTGCCGGCCGCTTTCACCATGCCCAGAGCCAGATCCACCGCTTCCTCAACACCATCGGCGGCTACACCCGCTCATTCTCGAACTATAGCCATGGCGCCGCGGACGTGATCGTTCCGCACGTGGTGGGCGAGCGCCTCGGCCTGCATGTGGAGCACACGCCGTGGCGCCTCATCGCCGGCCACGCGGAGCTGATCGTCATGTTTGGCGGCATCGGCGCGAAGAACGCGCAGGTCTCTTCAGGCGGCATCGTGCGCCACGGCGTCCGCGCGGCGCTGCGCGCCTGCCAGGAGGGCGGCGCGGAACTGGTCTCCATCAGTCCCATCCGCGACGACACGGCCGCCGAGGCTGAGGCCGAATGGATGGCGCCACGGCCCGGCACCGATGTCGCCCTCATGCTGGCGCTGGCGCACACGCTCGTAGTCGAGGACCTGTGCGACACCGGCTTCATCGAGCGCTATACTATTGGGTTCGAGCGCTTCCGCGCGTATCTGCTCGGCCACGGCGACGGCGTGCCGAAGACGGCCGAATGGGCGCAGGAGATCTCGCAGGTTCCGGCCGAGGACATCCGCGCGCTGGCGCGCCGCATGGCGGCGAAGCGCACATTCCTGATGATGTCCTGGTCGCTCCAGCGCGCGGACCACGGCGAGCAGCCCTATTGGATGGCGATCGTGCTCGCCGCCATTCTGGGGCAGATCGGCCTGCCCGGCGGGGGATACGGCTTTGGCTTCGGCTCGGTGAACGGCATCGGCAATCCGATCCACGATTTCGCCTGGCCGTCCCTGCCGCAGGGCGACAATCCGGTGCCGGACTTCATCCCGGTGGCGCGGATCGCCGACATGCTGCTCGACCCGGGCGGCAGCTTCGACTTCAACGGGCGCCGCCTCGTCTATCCCGACATCCGCCTCGTCTACTGGGCGGGCGGCAATCCGTTCCACCATCACCAGGACCTCAACCGCCTGTTGCGCGCCTGGCGGCGGCCGGAGGCGGTGATCGTCCATGAATCCTGGTGGAACGGCCTTGCGCGGCATGCCGACATCGTGCTGCCGGCGGCGACCCAGCTGGAGCGGAACGATGTCGCCTGCTCCTCGCGCGACCGCATGATCTCGGCCTCCCACAAGGTGGCGGAGCCGGCGGGGGAAGCGCGCGCCGACTTCGCCATCTTCGCCGCCATCGCCGAACGGCTGGGCGCGAGGGAGGTTTTCACGGAAGGCCGTGACGAGGAGGAGTGGCTGCGCCAGCTTTATGGGGTGGCGCGCCAGCGCACGGCGGCGAAGGGCCTCGACCTGCCCGACTTCGACACCTTCTGGCGCGAAGGCATCGCCCTCCTGCCAGAGGCCGAGCATAGCGAACCGACGCTCGCCGCCTTCCGCCGCGATCCGGTCGGCAACGCCCTCCGCACGCCCTCGGGGCGGATCGAGATTTTTTCGCCATCCATCGCGGGCTTCGGCTACGACGATTGCCCCGGCCATCCGGCCTGGATCGCGCCGAAGGAATGGCTCGGCGCGCCCGAGGCCGAGCGCTATCCGCTGCACCTCATCTCCAGCCAGCCGGCGACCAAGCTGCACAGTCAGTTCGATTTCGGCGCGGTGGCGCAGGCGGCGAAGATCAAGGAGCGCGAGCCGGTGCGCATCCATCCTGGCGACGCGGCGGCGCGCAGCATCGGCGATGGCGATATCGTGCGCATCTTCAACGGGCGCGGCGCGTGCCTGGCGGCGGCGGTGCTGTCGAACGAACTGCGGCCCGGTGTGGTGCAGCTGGCCACGGGGGCCTGGTTCGATCCGGTCGAGCCCGGCGTCGACGGCATGCTAGAGAAGCACGGAAACCCGAACGTCCTGACCGCCGACCGGGGCACGTCGCGGCTGGGACAGGGCTGCGCGGCCCATTCATGTCTGGTGGAGATGGAGCGATTCGACGGCGCGGTGCCGCCGGTGACCTGCTTCGACCCGCCCGCCTTCGCGGCCGGGAGCTCCGTCTGAACGGACCACCCGGCTTCGGCGTCGACCTCAGGGCCGCAGCAGGATCTTGCCCGAATGCCCCGCGCTCTCCATGAGGCGGTGGGCCTCCGCGGCCTCGGCGAGCGGGAACACCTTGAACGTCGCCGGCCGGATCGCGCCCGCCGCGATCTTGGGCCAGACCTTCTCCACCAGGTCGCGCGCCACCAGCGCCTTGTAGGCGTCGGGGCGGGTGCGCAGGGTCGAGCCGGAATAGCTGAGGCGCTTCAGCATGATGGGCATCAGGTCGATCTCCACCTTGCTGCCGAGGGCGAAGGCGATCTGAACGATGCGGGCGTCGTGGCGCGTCGCCTTGATGTTGCGCTCCACATAGGGGCCGCCCACCACGTCGAGGATGACGTCGGCGCCGCCCGCCGCGCGCAGCACCTCGACGAAGTCCTCGGTGCGGTAGTCGATCGCGGTGTCGGCGCCGAGCTCGCGGCAGAAGTCGCAGCGCGCCTGCGGGCTCTCGGTGGCGAACACCCTGGCGCCGAACGCCTTGCCGAGCTGGATCGCGGTGGCGCCGATGCCGCCGGCGCCGCCATGGACGAGGAACGTCTCGCCGGCCTTCAACCCTGCGCCGAGAAAGACGTTGCTCCAGACCGTGAAGAAGGTCTCCGGCAGCCCGGCGGCGTCCTCCAGCGAGACGCCTTCGGGGATGGGCATGCAGTGGCGCGCGTCGACCGCGCAATAGTCCGCATAGCCGCCGCCATTGGTCAGCGCGCAGACGGCATCGCCGACGCGCCAGGTGTCGACGCCCGCGCCGACCGCTTCCACGTGGCCGGAGATTTCCAGGCCGAGCAGATCGGAGGCGCCCTTGGGCGCCGGATAGAGCCCGCGCCGCTGCATCAGGTCCGGGCCGTTCACGCCGGCCGCGGCGACCTTCACGAGCACGAAGCCCGCGGGGACGGCAGGCACGGGGCGCGTGCCGGAAACCAGGCCCTCGGGCCCGCCCGGCTGCGACAGAACGATCACCCTCATTTGGTCCGGAAGCGTGGTCATGGCCTTGCGTTTTCCCTCGTGTCGGACGCGTTATGAGCAGCCTGCCGATGCCGCCGTCAAGACAGTCGGCACCCGCGCCGCGCGCGGATCATAATTTGGAACGGACACCTATTTCCGGCGTTCCCCCGGGTTGACAATTCGCGGCGGATTTCCTTAAGTAATGAAACATTGTTCTAAAAAACAGCACAAAGCGCATCGCGCCCTGGCGCCCCACCTCGTCCCCCCAGCCTTGGCCCGACGGAGCGGTTCAGGTCGCCGGGCGGCGAACCTCACGGAGATGAAGTGTGCTGCCCCTCAGCGGTGTGAAGGTGATCGAGTTCTGCGAGGTCGCATCCGGCCCCTTCTGCGGCATGCTGCTGGCCGACATGGGCGCGGAGGTGATCAAGGTGGAACGCGAGGGCGTCGGCGATTCGCTGCGCCAGTGGCCGCCGCTGACCAATGGCTACAGCGAGAACTTCGCCTCGCTCAATCGCGGCAAGAAGTCGATCGCGCTCAATCTCAAAGACCCGACCGAGCGCGATATCGCCCGCAGGCTCATCCTGTCCGCCGACGCCGTGGTCGAGAACTACCGTCCCGGCGTGATGGACAAGAACGGCCTCGGCTATGCCGCCATGTCGAAGGACAAGCCGTCCCTGGTCTACTGCTCTATCTCCGCCTACGGCCAGAGCGGTCCGCGCTCGCACGAGGGCGGCTTCGATCTCACCATTCAGGCGGTGGGCGGAGTGATGAGCGTGACCGGCGAGGCGGACGGGCCGCCAGTGAAGTGCGGCGTTCCGATCTCCGACTTCGGCGCCGGCCTCTACGCCGCGTTCTCCATCGCCTCCGCGCTGCGCAAGGCGCAGGTGAGCGGCGAGGGCGACCATATCGACATCTCAATGCTGGGCGCGACGCTCGCCATGGCGGCGCTGCAGACCAGCGAATATTTCGGCACCGGCGTTGATCCGAAGAAGCTCGGCTCGGCGCATCCGCGCAATGCGCCCTATCAGGCCTTCAAGGCGAAGGACGGCTATTTCGCCATGGCGGCCGGCAATGACCGGCTCTGGCGCTCGGTATGCGAACTGGTGGGACGCGCCGACCTCGTGGAGGACCCGCGCTTCCTCACCACCGCGAGCCGCACCCGCAACCAGACGGAGCTGCGCATTCTGCTGGAGGAGATCTTCGCCGAACGCAGCACCGCCGCATGGATCGAGGGCTTCACGAGCGTCGGTGTTCCGTGCGGTCCCATCAACAGCTATTCTGAGATTCTCGCCGATCCGCAGGTGGTCCACATGGGCTGGGTGCGGGAGACCGATCTGCCGTCGGGCGTCACCACCAGGACGTTCGCCTCCCCGGTCATGCTTTCCGGCAAGGGAATCGAGATCCGTTCGCCGCCGCCGGCGCTCGGCGAACACCGCGAGGACGTCATCCGTGCGCTCGACAACGCCGCGGCCCTTAAGGCGATCGCGGGCTGAGGCATAGAGCAGGGAAAGGCAAGGCCCATGTCGACCGATATCAGCCGCCTGAGGGATTTCATCGTCCGCGCCACCGAGATCATCGGCGCGACGAAGGACGAGGCCAGAGTGCTCGATCAGATTCGCCCGCTGCTCCAGGACCTCGTCAGCCACGACGACTGGCTTCCGGAGGAATACACCCGGCCCCACCCGCAATATTACCAGCAGTATCTGCTGCACTGCGATCCGCTGGAGCGCATCAGCGTGGTCAGCTTCGTGTGGGGGCCGGGCCAGTCGACGCCCGTGCACGACCATACGGTGTGGGGGCTCGTCGGCATGCTGCGCGGGGCCGAGACCAGCGAGAGCTTCGAGCGCGACGCGGCGGGCAAGCTCACCAAGACCGACGAGGAAATCCTGCGGCCGGGCGAGATCTGCGCCGTCAGCCCGACCGTCGGCGACATCCACAAGGTGTCGAACGCGGTGCCGGACATGCCGTCCATCTCCATCCACGTTTACGGCGCCAATATCGGCGCTGTGAAGCGGCACGTCTTCGTGCCAGACACCGGCGAGGTGAAGAGCTTCGTGTCCGGATACGCCAATGCGACGACACCCAACCTGTGGGACCGCTCGCGCGAGGCGCGGGGCGCCTGACCTTGGCCTCCTGAGGTGACCCTGGCCGGTCGCTCGATCTTCGGCGCCGGCATTTGGCCTGGGCGCCTGCGGCTGCTGCCGGGAGGTGTCCCTTTTGCGTTCCGGAACCTATTTCACCACCGCCTTGCGCGGCGCGCGCTTCTTCGGTTCCGGGACAGGCAGGGGCTCCGGCGCGCTCGGCAGATAGCCGAGCTCGCGCGAGATGGTCTCGGCACACGCGATCACCGGGGGAGCGAAGCGCTCGAGCGTGTCCGGCTTCAGCCGCTCGGCGGGCCCGGAAATGCCTACGGCCGCCACCACCTGCCCGCTCCAGTCGCGGATCGGCGCGGCGACACCGCATACGCTCTCGCGCCACTCGCCGCGATTCTCGCTGAAACCGCGCTTGCGGATGGCCTCCAGCTCCTTGCGCAGCACCCGGGCATTGGTGATGGTGCGCGTGGTGTATTTCGGCAGGCCCTGCTCCAGGCGCTTCTCCAGCACGTCTTCGGGCAAATAGGCGAGCAGCACCTTGCCGGTGGCGACGCTGTGGGCGGGCGGACGGTCGCCCACCCGCGAATAGGCACGCACGGCCTGCTCGCTCTCGATCTTCTCGATATAGGTGACATCGCCGCCCACGAGGATCGAGAGGTGGACCGATTCCGTCGTGGTCCGCATCAACTCCTCGATGTGCGGCGCGGCCGCCTTCTTCACGTCGAGCCGCGAGAGCACCATCATGCCGAGGTGCCAGACCTTGAGCGTTAGCTCGTACTGCCCGGCGTCCTCGTGGCGGCGGACATAGCCGCGCCGCGCCATGGTGTTGAGCAGCCGAAACACGTTGCTTTTGGTGAGGCCGAGCTCCTGCGCGAGCGCGGTGATTCCGGTCGGCTTGTCCATTCCCGCGAGGGTTCGAGCAGCTCGAACGCCTTGACGACCGTCTTTTCCATCTTGGCCCCAACCTTTCGACGGAAGCTCCTACCATAGCGTGCGACCGCCTTCCATAGAGGCCGGACCGCCATCGCAGCTTGCGGAACGTCGTTTCGTTAAGCAACTGCCGGCGGTCAGGAGTTGAGCAGGATGACCACTCCCACCACCACCAAGACAATTCCGATCGCGTCCCTGGGGCTGGTCTTCTGTCGGAACATGTTGCGCGAGACGATTTGGGCGAACAGGATTTCGGCGAGCGCCAGGGTGCGCACCCGGGCGGCGCTCTCCAGCGCGAACGCGAGATACCAGAAGGCGGAGGCGACCGCGCCGAGGAAGCCGGCGCCAAGCGAGGGGCGCCAGGCCTTAACGATCTCGCGCAGCGCCGCCCGGTCCCTCAGCGCCAGCCAGGCGGTGAGCATGGCAGTCTGCATCAGAAGGCCGATGGCGAGCGTGGTGATCGCCGCCAGGATGTAGTTCTCGGCCTGAAGCGCGAGGATGCCACCGCGAAAGCTGATGGCGGCCATGGCGAAGAAGGCGCCCGAAGCCATGCCGAGCAGTGCCGGCTTCAACCGGTGGCGGTCCATTCCCGGAACCCGGCGCGCCGGCCAGCCCATGATCATCACCCCCGAGGTGGCGATCAGGATGGCCGCAATCAGCGGCAGCGTCAGCTTCTCCGACAGCATGACGATGCCGAACAGCGCAACCTGCACCGGCTCGGTCTTGGTGTAGGCGATGGTGACCACGAAGGATCGCTCGCTCATGGCCGAGAGCATCAGCGCGGTGCCGAGGATCTGCATCAGCGAGCCGGACAGCATCCAGCCGAGCGCAACGAGCGAGGGGCGCGGCGGCATGTCTCCGGTCAAAAGGAGAAGCACGGCGAGGAAGGCGAGGCCGAACGGCAGGCCGAACAGGAATCGCACATGGGCCGCGGCCGTGGCGCCGAGACCGGCGATCAGCCCGCGCTGCGTCGCATTGCGCAGCGTCTGCGCTAGCGCCGCCGCCAGGGTGAAGATCACCCAGAGCCAATCGGAATGTATGAGCACGGCGCGAGACCTGTGGTGTCCGGCGGTTTGGACGCCGCCATGGCGGCGGTGCGCCGCGAGCCGCGTCCCGTCCGGCCGCGTCAGCGCCGCCGGTCGGCCTGAAGTACAGGCTCCACGGCCGCGGCGGGGGACGCGGACTTTGGAGCCATGTCCGGCGAAGGGGCCGCTGGCCACCCCGCGCGCCGGACCGCAGTCCGCTCAGCCCTCGCGGACCTTGCGCTTGCGGTAGGCGCGGAAGTTCGCCTTGCGCTTGTCGAGCCAAGCGGTCGGCCCCTCGATGAACTCGTCGCTGTCGATGTGCATGGAGAGCAGCTCGGCGCCCGCGAACATGCCGGCCCACAGGCTTTGGTCCGATTCCTGGTTGAAGGCGAGCTTGGCGATGCGCAGCGACTGCGGGCTCTTGTCGAGCAGCTCCTGGCACCATTCCTCGGTGGTGGCGCGCAGCTCGGCCATCGGCACCACGTGGTTCACGAGCCCCATCTCCAGCGCCTGCTGGGCGGTGTACTGGCGGCAGAAAAACAGGATCTCGCGCGCCTTCTTCTCGCCCACCACGCGGTGGAGCAACGTGGTCGCGCCCCACACCGGCACACTGCCCATCTTCGGGCCGGTCTGGCCGAACTTGGCATGGTCGGCGGCGATGGTGATGTCGCACATCACGTGCAATTCGTGACCGAGACCGATGGCATAGCCGTTCACGGCGGCGATGGTGGGCTTGGCGGCGGTGCGCAGCATCAGCGCGAGCTGCGCCATCACCCGCAGATGGTTGCGCTTGTGGGAGGAGGTGCGCTCGGCGATGGCCTGCATGTTGCCGCCCGAGCAGAACGCCTTCTCGCCGGCGCCGGTGAGCACGATGACGCCGATCTCGTCATCCTCCGCCGCGTCGCGCAGGGCCGCGATCATCTCCTCGGCGGTGAACTGCGTGATGGAATTGTAGGTCTGCGGGCGGTTGATGGTGACGGTGGCGATGCCGTCGCGCTTTTCGTACAGGATGTCCTGGAACGGCGCCTTGGCGTGCTGGTTCATGATCGGCTCCTTGTGCATTTCCGGAAAGGCGGTTCATTCGCCCTTGAATTGCGGCGTGCGCTTCTCGAGGAAGGCGGCCATGCCCTCCTTCTTGTCGGCGGTGGCGAACAGGCCGGTGGTGAGCTGGCGCTCGTAGGCGAGGGCCGACTGCAGATCCATCTGCAGGCCGTTGTTCACCGCGAGTTTCGCATAATAGACGCTCAGCGGCGCGCGCCGGGCATAGGCCTCGATGCGGGCCTTGGCGGCGTCCACCACCGCGCCGGGCTCCACCACCTCGCTCACGAGGCCGATCCTGAGCGCCGTCTGCGCATCGATGAAGTCGCCGCTGAACAGCAGCTGCTTGGTCCATTCCGGGCCGATGAGGCGGGCGAGGCGCTGCGTCGCCCCCGCGCCCGCCACCGTGCCGATGCGGCTCGACGTGACGCCGAACTGCGCGTCGGTGGCGGCGATGCGGATGTCGCAGCATAAGGCGAGCTCCAGCCCGCCGGTGAGGCAGAAGCCGTTGATGGCGGCCACCACCGGCTTGGTCAACCCCTCGATGCGGGCATTGGTGCCGGCGAAGCGGTCGAGCCAGAACTTGGTCTCGAGGATGGTGTTGATCTCCAGTGCCTGCTTCAGGTCGCCTCCGGTGGAGAACACCTTGGGATTGCCCGTGAGCACGACGCCGCGGATGTCCTTCTCCCGGTCGAGGGCGTCGAACGCGGCGTCGAGGGCGTCGAACATCTCGATGCTCAGCGCGTTCTGCTTCTCGGGCCGGTTGAAGGTGAGCACGGCCGTGGGCGGCGCGCGCTCGATGGTGAGGATCTCGCTCATCTGCGCCTCCTCAGCCGGGCATGGCGAAGCCGCCGTTCACGCTGACGATCTGTCCGGTGACGTGGCGGGCGAGGTCCGAGGCGAGGAAGACGACGGCGTTGGACACGTCCTCGGATTCTCCGATGCGGCGCAGTGGATACATGCGCCGCACCTTCTCCTCGCGCTCCTTGGCCTTCTCCTCGCCGATCTTGGCGGTCAGCTGGCGTAACATCTCCATGCGGATGGGCGAATTGGTGGCGCCCGGGGAGACCGCGTTGACGTTGATGTTGTGCGGGCCGACCTCCTTGGCCAGCGACTTGGTGAAGGAGATCACCCCGCCCTTGGCCGCCGAATAGTTGGCCTGCCGCTCCTGGCCCACGCGAGCGGCGTCGGTGACGATGTTGACGATCTTGCCGAAGCGCCGCTCGATCATGCCCGAGAGCACTGCGCGCGTGCAGTTCATGGTACCGTAGAGGACGACCTTGATCTCCTTGTCGCAATCCTCGGGGCGGGTCTCGACGAACAGCTCGTGGGCGACGATGAGCGCGGCATTGTTGACCAGGGCGTCGATGCGACCGAGCTCGTCCTCGATCCTCTTGACGGTCTCGCGGACGGCGGTGAGGTCGGTGATGTCGCAGCGCGCCGGCACGGCGGTGCCGCCGGCGGCGCGGATCATGTCGATGGTCTCGGCGACGCCGTTCTCGGACACGTCGTTCACGGCGATCCGCGCTCCCTCGCGCGCGAAGCTCAGCGCCATGGTCCGGCCGATTCCACCACCGCTGCCGGTGATCATGACCACGCGGCCATCAAGCCCAGTATCCACCCTCGGTCCTCCCATATTTCACAATTTATAACAATGTTTCGTATATTAGACGATTAGCATAGCTCCCCGGGCTGTCAACACGCCGGGGCTAAGGGCAGCCGCGCCGCCGGGGCGGCGCAGCCAGGGCGCCCTCAATCGCCGGTCACGCCCGCCCCCAATAGCGCCGTCAGCGGCCTCACATCGCGCGCCGTGACGAGCGCGAAGACCTCGCCGAGGATGGCGTCGGCCCGCCCAGCCGGGACGATGCCGTCGGTGAGCGCGCGGAACTTGCTGGTGATGCCGGCGCGGTCGACCGGCCTTTCCGGCGTGCCGAAGGAATCGAGCAGCGTCTTCTCGATCGTGCGCCCGTCCCTCAGCCGCGCGGAAAAGCCGCCGGGATACTTGGCGGGGAAGTAGGCCTCGAGCTCCGGGCTCACCTTGGCCGCGACGCGGTCCGCCACGGCGAGCACGTCGGCGCGGGCCATTGTGTCGGCGTTGAACGAGCGCGGGTCGCGCGGATCGAGCATCAGCGCCGCGGTGACGGCGTAGGGCAGGGAATACTGCGCCGACATCACCGAGCGCGGGCGGTACTCCATGTGCCCTTCGGACATGATGCGCGGCCCGGAGGCGGTCATCTCCTCCACGTCGTCTGCGCCCCAGCCCGCCTCCTCGCGGCTAGAGCGGATCGCATCCACCAGCGCGTGGAACATGCGGCAGCAGGCGTAGAACTTGATGCTGATGCGGTCGACCGCGAACTCCGTGCCGAGGTCCTGTGTCAGCCGCCAGTCTTCAGGGCGGGGGCTGAAGACGTGCACGAAGCCCGCCCGTCCGTCGAGCGCGCCGCGCGGACCCTGGAAGCCGCGCGCGGCAAGCATGGCGGCGAGCACGCCGTTGTGGGCCGGGATGCCCGCGTGCAGGCGCTTCACCATGGTGCCGAGCGGGTCCTGGGTGAACTGCATCACGCCCGACGCCATGGAGACGCCGAGGCCCCAGGCGGACTGCATCTGGGCCGAGGTGAGGCCGAGCAGCCGGCCGGCGGCGGTGGCGGCGCCGAACACGCCCGAGAGCGCGGTCGGGTGGAAGCCGCGGCTCATCAGATCGCCGGTGAGCGCCGCGCCGGCGCGGGTCGTGCGCCTCGTAGCCGGCGACGATGGCGGCGATGAGGTCGCCGGCCCGACGGCCCCGGTCATTCCGCCACAGCGAGCGCCGCCGGGATCACCACGGCGCCGGGGTGGGAGCAGGACTGGTCGTGGGTGTCGTCCAGCTCGATGCCGTGCGCCATGGTGGCGTTGATGAGCGCCGCCGTGCGCGCCGGCAGCCGCCCGCGTCCGTAGACGGTGGCATCCGGCCGCCCGCCCTCCTCGGTCCCGAACTCGGCGATGATGCGCGACCAGGGAAGGTCGAGCCCGTGGAGCGCGACGCCGAGATGGTCGACGACGAGATCCATGGTGCGCTCGACCGTCGCCCGCGGAAGGGTGGCGGTGTCGAGCGCGCAGAGGACGTCGGCGAGCGCCGCCGTCCGGTCCACGGCCTCGGCCGCGCCATGGAGGGTTTGAACCTGGGCCATATGAATCTCCTGGTGCTTCTCCTGCTGCCGCGTCATTCGCTCTTGATGCCGGCCGCCTTGGCGACCGACCCCCAGCGCGCCGATTCCTGGGCGATGAAGGTCGCGAACTCCGCCGGCGTGCTGGCGATGATCTGCGCCCCCTGGGCCTCCAGCTTCTCCTTCACGTCGGGCATCCGAAGGATCTCGACGATCTCCTTGTTGAGCCGCGCGATGATCTCCTTCGGCGTGCCTGCGGGCACGAGGATGCCGTTGAGCTCGCCGGCCTCGAAGTTCGGGAAGCCCGCCTCCGTCATGGTCGGCACGTCGGGCAGCAGCGGCGAGCGCTGTTCCGAGGTGATGGCGAGCGGGCGCACCCGGCCGCCGCGGATCAGCTCCAGGATCGAGGTGATGTGCGCGAAGGCGAGGTCGATGCGCCCGGCGATGAGGTCGACGTTCATGGGCGCCGCGCCGCGATAGGGCACGTGGGTCATCTTCACGCCCGCCATCTGGTTGAACAGCTCGCCGGCGATGTGGCCGCCGCCGCCGGTGCTCGACGAGCCGAACTTGAGGCTGGCCGGCGTGCCGGCGAGCGCCTTCATCTCCTTCACCGTCTTCGCCTGGACATCCGGGAAGACGACCAGCACGCACGGGAACTTCGCCACCAGGATCACCGGGTCGAGATCCTTGACGATGTCGAAGTCGATGTCGGGGAACAGGATCGGCAGGGTGAGGTAGTTGAACGAGGCTGCGACCAGCGTGTAGCCGTCCGGCGGCGACTTGGCGCCCGAGCGCGTGCCGGTGAGGCCGCCGGCGCCGGAGCGGTTGTCGACGATCACCTGCTGGCCAAGGCGGGCGGACAGCTTCTCGGCGAGGATGCGCGCCAGGGTGTCGACGCCGCCGCCCGGAGGGAACGGCACCACATACTTGATCGGCCGGCTGGGATAGTTGTCGGCGAAGGTCGGCAGCGGAGAAAGCGCCGCTGCGGCGATCATCGCGGCCATGACGAGACCAAGGCGCCGTTTCGTGATGATGTTCGAGATCATGCGTTCCTCCCTCGTTTTTGTTTCATATTTTGGAACATTGTTTCTTTAATTATGCGCGCCGGTCCCCTGGGTGTCAAAGAACCGGCGCGTCCCGTGCCGTCGGGGCCTCGCGCCCGACGGGCCGCGTCAGAAGGGGATGCGCAGCGCCTCGATCCGGTCGTCGTCGAGCTCCAGGCCGAAGCCCGCCCGGTCGGAGACGCGCAGGAAGCGCCCGTCCATCTGCACCGGCTCGGTCACCACGTCGGCGCCGATCAGCCCGCAGATGCCGACCGCAACGGCCCTTCCAGCAGCGGCCCCGGCCAGGCGGTGGCGAGGTGCGCGACCGCGGTGGCGACGATGCTGGTGCCCGGATGGTTGCCGGGATAGATGCGCATGCCGGCGGCGCGCGCGATAGTCCAAAGCTGGCGGCAGCGCCAGATGCCGCCGTTCTTCGGGCTCTTGGTCTGCATCACGGTCGCGGCGCGGCGCTGGATCACGTCCAGGAGATCGTGGTCGGTGGCGATGCACTCGTCGGCCATGAGCGGGATGGTGGTCTTGCGGGCGAGTTCCGCCATGCCGGCCATATCCCAGGGCGGCACCATCTGCTCGGCGGCGTCGATGTCGAGCGGCTCCAGGCGCTTGAGCACCGACACGGCGGTGTCGAAGTCCATGCCCGCATTGGCGTCGACGCGGATCAGCGCGTCCGCGGGCAGATGCGCGCGGATCGCCTCCACCGCCTTCACGTCTTTGACCGCATCGTTGCCGATCTTGACGGTGAAGCTGCGGAAGCCCTTGTCGTAGAAGCTTTGCGCATCCTCCAGCATGCGCTTGAAGTCGGCCTTGATGCCGATCACCGCGCAGGCGCCGACGCCGTCGCGGCACTTGCCGCCGAGCAGCTGGTAGACCGGCACGCCGAGCAGCTTGCCCTGGAGGTCCATCAGCGCGTCGGCGATGCCGGCCTGGGCGTAGTTGGAGTGCCAGATCTCGGTGTCCATGTCGGCAAGGATGCTGCCGATGTCGAACGGCGAGCGGCCCACCACCAGCGGCGTGAAGTGGTCGCGGATCAGCGTGGTGAGGGAGGCGACGGTGTCGTTGCTGCCCTGGCGCCGCCAGGCGGGCGTCTCGCCGATGCCGGTGACGCCGGCATCGGTGTGGAGCCGCACCAGGATGACGTCGACGCCGGGCCGGATGCCCCCGGTCGCGATCTTGAACTCGATCGCGAACGGGATGCGCGCGGCGATGATCTCCACCTTGGTGATGCGCACCTGCGCCCGCATCTCCAGCGGGGCGGTGGTAGCCGGCTTGAGTTCTGCCAACATGGGATGTGTCCTCCGGGTTCGTTGCGTGCCTGCTCGGTCCTCCACTCCCTCCGCGCCCGGCGCCGTCAGCCGGCGGTGCCGCGGAAGGCCTCGAAGCCGGTGATCTCGCGGGCGTGGATCAGCGCCAGGATCTCGTTGGTGCCGTCGGGGATCGGCAGCATGCGGATGTCGCGGTACATCTCCTCGAGCCCCGCCTCGCGCGAGAGGCCCATGGCGCCGAGCACGTTCATGGCCTGCCAGACCGCCTCGGTGCAGTTCATCTGCGCGAAGCGCTTGGCCATGGCGGAGGCGCCGCCGGCCTCCTCGCCCTTGTCCATCATCCACAGCGCGCGGTAGCAGAGCATGCGGCTCGCGGTGATCGCCGTGACCATGTCGGAGAAGTTCTTCTGCACCAGCTGGTGGGCCGCGATGGGCTTGCCGAACTGCTTGCGCACGCGGGCATAGTCGAGTGCGGCGAGATAGGCGCGCTCGGCGAGGTGAACCGCCTGCAGGCCGACCATGCAGCGGTTCACGTACCAGGAGCGGTTGAGGACGCGGGTTCCGCTGTCGCTCTCGACGATGTTCGCGACCGGCACCTTGCAATTGTCGAACACCGCCTCGCCGAGATAGCCCTGATTGAGGCCGATGGCGTCGATCTCGCGGGCCTCGAACGGCGACGTGTCGCGCTCCACCACCACCTTGATGATGACCGGGCGGCCGTCCTTGGAGCGCCCCTCGTCGATGCAGGTGACGAGGATGAGGTCGCAGGCGCTGACGTTGGTGATCCACATCTTGCGGCCGTTGAGGATGGCCGTGTCGCCCTTGCGGGTGAGCCTGGTCTTGATGCCGCGCGGGTCGGAGCCGGTGTCGGGCTCGGTCGAGCCGGTGCAGGCGAGCTTGTGGCCCGCCACGAGGTCGGGCAGGAAGCGCGCCTTCTGCTCATCCGTGCACTCGGCGTTGAGGCGGGCGATGCAGCTGTCCTGCGAGAGCATGGACATGGAGACGGTGGGCGGGATCTGCTCGAACATGATGCCGTAGTCGAGCATGGAGATGCCCGGGCCGCCGGCCTCCTCGGGCAGGCGCGGACACAGGAGGCCGTACTGCGCGATGGCCTCGAACAGCTTCACCATCTCGGCCTTCGGCAGCGCGCGGTCGCGCGGGTGCGCGGAGAGGACCGGGCGCACCTCGCGCTCCACCAGCCGTGCGACCCCGTCGCGCATCCGCTCCTGATCGTCCGTCAATGCGAAATCCACGTCCTCGCTCCTTCCCTGCCATTGCTTTGCATGCCGTCACGGCGATCTCATCTCGCCCGGTCGCTCACCCGGCGAGGTGCCCGCCGTCCACCACCACCACGGACCCCGTCGCGTAGGGGCTCTCCATCAGAAAGAGCACGGCGCGGGCGAGGTCCTCGGGCGCGCCGACGCGGCCCACGGGCAGGCGGGCGGCGACCGCCTCCAGCACCTTGGCGCCGCGCCGCGTCGCGGTGGCGTCTGGTGGTCGACGAAGCCGGGGGCTCACCGCGTTGACGCGCACCGGCGCGAGCGCCATGGCGAGCGAGCGGCAGAGCGCATCCACCGCGCCGTTGATGGCGCTCGCCACAACGAGGCTCGCAAAGCCGCGCTGGCTGGAGATGCCCGAGAATAATGTGATGCTGCCGCCGGCCTTGACGAAGGGCGCGCCGAGCCGGGCCACGTTGAACTGCGTCCAGAACTTGGTCTCGAACGCCTGGTGCGCCTCGGCCAGCGTGATCTCGGCGAGCGGCTTTCGGTTCACCACCGCGGCGGTGACGACGATGTGGTCGAGCGTGCCCGTGCGCGCGAACAGCGCCTTCACATGCGCCTCGTCGGCGGCATCGGCGGCGATGGTCTCGACCGGCGCGCGCAACTGGGCGGCGGCCTCGGCGAGGCGCGCCTGCGAGCGCGAGGAGAGCACCACCTCGGCCCCGGCCTCCTCGGGCCGACTCTGGGGCGGTGGCGAGCCCCATGCCCGAGCTGCCGCCGACCACCAGAACCTTCATCCCGGAAAGAGACATGCCTTGCTCGCGGCCTCGGACGGATACGAAAAGGCCCCGCCGCCCGGCGGGGCCGCTCGGCCTCATTCGGCGGTGATGCCGGACCCCTTGAACACCTCCGCCCATTTGGCGCTCTCGGTGCGCAGATAGTCCGCGAACTCGGCGGGCGTGCCGGCCACCGGCGTGGCGCCGAGATTGACCAGGCGATCCTTCACCTCGGGCAGGTTCAGGATGCGCACGATCTCCTTGTTCAGCTTGTCGATGATCGGCTGCGGCACCCCGGCCGGCGCGACGATGCCCTGCATCTCCTCGGTGACGAAGCCGGACACGCCCGACTCCGAGATCGTGGGCAGGTCCGGGAACAGGGCGAAGCGCGTCGCCGAAGTGACGGCGATGGGGCGCACCTTGTTGGCGCGGATCGCCTCGACGATGGAGGTGGTGGTGGCGAACGAGATCTGGACATGCCCGCCGATCAGATCGGCGGTGGCCGGGCCGCCGCCCTTGTAGGGGATGTGGGTCATGTCGACCCCGGTCATCTTCTTGAACAGCTCGCCGGCCACGTGTCCGCCGGTGCCCACGCCGCCGCCGGAGGCGAAGCCGATCTTGCCCGGGTTGGCCTTCGCCGCGCGGATCAAGTCCTCCACCGAATAGATCGGCACGGCCGGCGTCACCACCAGGATGGAGGGGATGCGGGCCACCAGCGTGATGGGGGTGAAGTCCTTCTGGATGTTGAAAGGGAAGCTCGGATAGAGGAACGGGTACATGGTGAAGTTCAGCGAGATTCCACCGATCGTGTAGCCATCCGGCGCGGCGCGGGCGATGAGCTCGGTGGCGAGCGTGCCGCCCGCGCCGGGCTTGTTTTCGACGACAACCGGCTGGCCCCACGCCTCCTGCATCTTCTGCCCGACCACGCGGGCGACGATGTCGGTCGCCCCCCCGGGGGAGAAGGGGACGATCCAGCGGATCGGCTTGGTGGGAAAATCATCGGCACGACCTTGTGCCACAGCGCCCGTGGCGCAAAGCGCCGCCAAGGCGAGCGCGACGGCTGCCCGCGATATCCTGAGCATGTTTTTCCTCCCGCGCCGCGAGCATTCTTTTGGGCTCGTCTGTGACCGATCGGGCGGCGCATTGCATTATTTGAAACGCTGTTCTGTAAAGCTGGCAGATCGATGTCAGAGTGTCAATTGCGCCGGGCTCGGGCCGTCGATGCGCTCGGCCACGATCCGCTCAGCCGGACCCCAATCGCGTCGGTGCAAAGCCCGATAATCGAAGGAGGGGAAGGCCCGCACGCCGGCCGCGCGCCGGAGAGACGGCCGGGGCGGCGCATCGGTTGACGATCGGGAGGCCGCTCACGGACCCGGAGCGGCGCATGCTCTGCCAATAATTTAGAGGGCGGCCAGCGATCAAAAGGGTTCAATTATCGGATCTTGCTCTAACGGGGATCGCGCCGCGTCTTCTCGAACCGCTTCACGGCGCGCTCGCGCTTCAGGCGCGACAGCCGCTGGAGCCAGAAGATGCCGTCCAGCTGGTCGATCTCGTGCTGGTGGCAAACGGCCCTGAGGCCCTCCGCCTCTTCGATCCGCGCCGCGCCGTCGAGGTCCAGGTACGCTACCGTCACCCGCGCGTGACGCTCCACCTCCTCGGTGATTCCGGGCATGGACACGCTGCCTTCCGCGTGTCGGATGGTCTGCGGCGATGCAGTGACGATGCGCGGATTGACATAGGTCCGCGGCGCGCGTCGCCGGGCAGGTCGAGCACCACGACGCGGCGCAGGATCCCCACATGCGGCGCCGTGATGCCGATGCCCGGCGCCGCACGCAGGGTATCGAGGAGGTCCGCAGCAAGGCGCGCCAGCGCCGCGTCGAAGGTGGCGACGGCGCCGCCGGTTCGCGCAGGCGCGCATCGGGAACGGGACGATTTCGAGCACCGGCACCGCCCAACTCCTCTGCGTCTGAGCCGCCCCCGCAGCGGGATGTGCGCCGGCCGCCGCCACGGCGCCGCCAGTGCGGGGCCGGGCCGAGCCTGCGCTTAGTCCGCCCATTCGGGGTCGGTGGTGAACACGATGGTCAGCCAGCGGTCGGGCGTGTCGCCGCCGATGGCCTGTCCGATCTCGTCGCGGATGCGGTCCCAGTCCTCCAGCGGCTTGGGCGCGGTGCCGCGGGGCACGATGAAATAGAGCTCGATCTGCCGCCCCCGGCCCACCCGCGCCACATAGGCACGGTGCGACACGAAGCCGTAGCGCACCGTCACGTCCCGGGCCACCGCGTCCACATGCTGCTTCAGCGACGCGGGGGTCACGAGCAGGATGTCGGCCAGCGCCTGCTTCACCGTGGCGAACGGCAGCGGAATGATGACGAGGCAGACCAGCGCCAGCGCGGCCGGATCCACATAAGGCGAGATCCAGGCGAGGCGCGTGCCCTGCACCAGGGCGCCGGTGAGGAAGGCCGCCAGCAGCGCCGCGGTAAGGCCTGCGGACATCAGCCACGCCTTCGCGTCGAGCGCCAGGAAATCGGACTTGATGGTCCGGTTGGCGCGCCGCGCGAACAGCGCCATGGCGAGCGCGATGACGACGGTGACGACCGCATAGGCGATCGCCTGGTCGAAATCGAGCGCCCGCCCGCCGCTCATCAGGCTGCCGATGGCGTTGATGAGCGCGTAGACGGCCGCTCCCATGAGCATGACGCCGTTGAGGCCGAGCACCATGGGTTCCAGATGCCAGAACCCCATGGTGAACTGCGCCGTGAAGCGGTTGGCGGCCGGACCGGGCGCGGCCGCGGTGGCAATCAGGTTGGCGACCAGAAGCGCGAGCACGGTCATGCTCGCATCGGTGAGCGCGTAGACCCCGTCGAAGACGATGGCATAGGAGCCGGAGAGCAGGCCGAAGACGATCCCCAGCGCCGCGAGCACGAGGGTCACCGCGATGGAAAGGCGCAGGACGCCCTGCTCGGTCATGATCCGCTCCGGCACTGATGCCACGCGCTCGCATAGCGCATCGGCCCGCCGAAGAACACCGGCCGGCGGCGGCCGTTCGGATCACGTCCCGCCGGGATGGGAATCGGGCGGACGGGACCGCGCCGGCGCGGCGACGGCCCCGGAGCGCGAGCGCGACGCCGCCCAGGGTCAATGCCAGCGCGCCGGCCTCCCGCAGGCCGAACGGGTCACCCAGGATCGCGGCGGCCGAGAGCGTGCCGAACAGGGGCACGAGCAGCATGGTGATGGTCGCGATGCCGCTCGGCAGCCGGCGCAGCGCCGCGAACCAGGTGAGATAGCACAGCCCCATGGGCACCAGCGTCATATAGGCCAGGCTCGCGGCCGCCGCGCCGGTCAGCGCGTCAAGCCGGGGCGCCTCAAACAGAAGGCCGAGCACGATCATGGGCGCGCAGCCGATCCCCACCACCCATGCGGTCTGGGCCAAGGGCGGCAGCGGCAGCGGCTTGGGATGGGCGACCGTGCCCCACGCGAACAGCACCGCCGCCGCCAAGGCGAGGCCGACGCCGAGCAGTTGGTCTCTGCTGGCCATGCTTTTCTGGCCGCTCAGGAGCAGGACGACGCCGGCGAGGGCCAAAGCCAGGGCGACGAGCGCGCGCACGCCCGGCCGCTCGCCGCGCAGCGGCCACGCCAGCAGCATCGCCCAGATCGGCATGGAATAGACCAGCAGGGCGGCCTCGGCGACGCTGATCAGGTTCAGGCTCACGGTGGCAAAGCCCATCCAGGCGAACACGCTGGTGAAGGCGGTGAGCCCGAGCTGCGGCCAGATGCGTCTCGGCACGTGCAGGCTCTCGCCCCGGCCGAGCGCCAGAAGGCCGAGCAGGAGGGCGGCGCCGACGCCGGCGACCCCGCGCGCGAAGAAGGCCGGCCACACCTGGAGGAGGAACTTGATCGTGGGCCAGTTCAGGGCCCAGCCCACCGCCGTGACGAGCAGGAACGCCACGCCCCACAGTCGGGCTCGGTCCATGGGGCGCCTTTCGGAGTTGCGGGACGCAGCGTCGGGGGAGCCGGGGGCCGCGCCGGCTGGCGCGCGCCGCGTCCTTCGCCGGCACCCAATGATCCCAACCGCGCCGCCGATGCAAGGGCGCTGGCGCGCGGGGCCGGCGGATAATGTCGTACCGCCGCCCGCCGCCGCCGGCTCAGTTCCCGCCCACCGGCGCGCCGGTCGGCCCGTAGCCGATGCGCGCGAAGCCCGTGGCGCGCTTGGCGAGCCACCAGCCCGCATTGGTCGGCCAGCTCTCGAAGGCCGGGTCGAGGCCGAGCGCCTGCGCCGCGTGGCGCGGCCAATAGGGGTCGTAGAGCGCCTGCCGGGCGAGGGCGACGAGATCGGCGTCGCCAGCGCCGAGGATCGCCTCCGCCTGGTGCGCGTCGAGGATCAGCCCCACGGCGGCGGTGGCGATGCCGGCGCCGTGGCGGATCGCCCGCGCATAGGGCACCTGGTAGCCCAATTGCCGGTTGGTGTTCTCGATGGCGGTGGATTCCCTGAGCCCGCCGGACGAGCAGTCGATCACGTCGACGCCGCGCGCCTTCAGCGCGCGCGCCAGGATCACCGAATCCTCGATCTGCCAGCCCTCGGGATGCCCGTCGACGCTGGAGATGCGGAACATCAGCGGCTTGTGCGCCGGCCAGCGCCCGCGCACCGCCTCGGCCACCTCCAAGGCAAAGCGCATGCGCCCCGCGAGATCGCCGCCATACGCGTCGTTGCGGGTGTTGATGACGGGCGAGAGGAAGCTGGCGATGAGATAGCCGTGCCCGCCATGGACCTCGACCAGGTCGAAGCCCGCCGCGTCCGCCCGCGCGGCGGCGGCGGCATAGGCTTCGAGCACCGCCGCGATCCCGTCCTGTCCGAGCGCCCGGGGCACGGCGTGGCCTGGCCCGAGCGCCTCGGCGGTGGGGCTTACCACCGCC
>NZ_JBNFNU010000011.1:0-31245 GCF_057364445.1 Xanthobacter sp. BG11Y11_SDJG | reverse complement strand
CCGTCCGACCCCATACGAGCCTCGGCGGCCTCTCGCCGTCGATGTTCGCCAGCCGGTCCCATGAGGACCAAAACCCAGCCGGGCCTAACTTATGACCGGCAGGAAAATGGGGAGCACGTCAGACATCCCGTTGGACGCCGCCCCGCGACCTCGCCCCGCCCCGGCGGGGCGCTGGGTTCGACGGAGTTCCGCTGGGTGCCCGGCCGCCGGAAAGGAACCGATGAGCGGTCAGCCCTGAACGAGGGCGCCGCTCTGGATCAGGCCATCGATCTCCGCGGCGGAATAGCCGAACTCCTGGAGCACGCTGGTGCTGTCGGCGCCGACCACGTCGGCCGGCTTTCCGATTGCCGCCGGCGTCTCGGAGAAGGCGATCGGTGATCGGAGGGTGGTGATCGGCCCGAACGTGGGGTGCTGCACCGGCTGGAAAAGCCCCCCCACCTTGAGATGCGGGTCCTCGAATAGGTCCGTCAGGCCGAGCACCGGCGCGACGGGGATATTGGCCGCCCGCAGCTTCTCGATCCAATAGCCGGTCTTCTGCAGTGCGAGGAACTCCGCGAGCATCCCGTAAAGCTCTTCGTAGTTCGCGCTCCGGGCGCTGTGGCTGGAGAATCGCGGATCTTCCGCAAGATCGGGCGCCCCACCGATGACGAAGAAGTCGCGCCAATTCTTGTCGTGGTAGGGCAGCGCGCAGACATATCCGTCAAGGGTGCGATGGGGCTTGCGCAGCTGGGAAAGCACCCGCGCATAGCCCATCTCCTCATCCGGGCCGAAGGTGCGGTTTCCCAGATGCTCGACCATCAGGAACTGCACCATCGTCTCGAACATGGGCACTTCCACCTGCTGGCCCTGCCCCGTCCGCTGCTGGTGGAGCAAGGCGGCCAGAAGGGCATAGGCGAGCGCGAGGCCGCAAACCTTGTCGGCGATCGTCGTGGGAAAGAAGCGTGGCTCCCCGGCGAGATTCGACGCGATGCTGGCAAGGCCGCACAGGCCCTGGATGAGATCGTCATAGGCCGGGTCGTCGCCATAGGGCCCGTCGGCCGTGTATCCATAGGCGCCCGCATAGACGATGTCGGGCTTGACCGCGCGCACGCTGTCATAGTCCAGCCCCAGCCGGGCGATGGCCTTCGGACGCAGCGCATGGACGAACGCATCCGCGCGCCCGATGATGCTCAAGAGCACCTGTCGCGCGTCCGGCTTCTTCAGGTCGAGCGTGACCAGGCGCTTGCCGCGGTTCAGGTTGAGATGGATCGGCCCCATGCCGACGTCGCCATGCTTGCCGACATAGCGCATGATGTCGCCCTCGGGGGACTCGATCTTGATGACCTCCGCTCCCAGGTCGGCCATTATTTGCATCGCATAAGGCCCCATGATCACGGCGGTGAGATCGACGATCCTCAAACCGTGAAGCGGGCCGCGAGAAAGTGTTGAAGCGCTTGTCATGCCGGTTACCGTCGTAGGCCTTGCGTGTTTCAGTGAAAGGCGGGGTGTTGTGGAGCGCGATCCGGGCAAACCGTGGCCGCTGGCTTGGTGGATCGTCCCGTCAGATGAAGATCGAAGACGCGCGCTCTCGTGCCGCCGCCCCGGACGCCCGATGCAGCAAGCGCCATGCCATGCGCGTCACCACCCGGCTTGCTTGAGATCGACGCCGCCCGGCATGCGAATATTGTCTTCTGCGCGGACAGATCCTTCCCCTCACGTCCACGCCCAAGACACCGTGTGCCGGGCGCCAAACGCGCCAAGCACCATCATCCCCGCGGATCCCGGAAGGCATGAAAAGCGCCGGATCAGTCCGAGAGACCGGCCAGCCTCCGCTCCAGCAGGTGCCGCATGATCTTTCCGGTCAGTGAGCGCGGCATGTCCTCCTGCGCGATGAAGTGGATTTCCCGCGGCACCTTGTACGACGCGATCTTGGCGCGACAGGCGCCGATGAGGTCGTCTGCGGAGAGTTGGGCCGCGCGTGCCGCGACGAAGGCGACCGGCACCTCGCCCCAGCGAGGATCCGGCTTGCGGACGATGGCCACGTCGGCGACCAATGGGTGGGCCAGCAGCACGCGCTCTATTTCCGCCGGATAGATGTTCTCGCCGCCGGATTTTATCAGGTATTTCCGGCGATCGACGTAATCCAGTGTCCCATCCGGATTGCGTCTCAGGACATCTCCCATGTGGAACCAGCCGTCGCGGAAGCATTCCGCGTTCGCTTCCGGATTGCGCCAATAGCCCGAGAAGAGCGAGGGACCACGGAAGGCGACCTCGCCGGGCGTGCCGTCCGGCACCTCGCGTCCATCGTCATCGACGAGCCGAACCAGGCACAGCGAGCTCTGCGTCTTGCTGAAGGACGTCGGCGCGACCCCGATGGGAATGCGACCGGCAGAGGCCGGCGCCATGCCGGTCTCGGTTGATCCGAACGTGTTGCGGAAGGGCGCACGAAGCAGCGTCGTGATCTCGGCGATCTCGTCGGGCGGAACGAGGTCCGGCATCGCTCCGATCGCGGCGATACCCTTGGGCTCCAAACGCATCTCGCGGGCCAGCAAGATGACCTGGGCGATGGTGCCCGGCATCAGCGATAACGTGCCAAGTTCCTCGCGCGCGGCGATCTCCAGCAGGCGCGCCGGATCAAAGCCGTTCAGCAGGATGACCTTCCCGCCATGGAGGAGCGTCGGCACCACATTGTCCAGGGCGGCCATGTGGAACATCGGCGACCAGGCCGCAAACGTGCTGCCCGGGATGATATTGCGATCCTGGACCCCCATGGCGCCGCGCGCGATCGTGGCGCGATGGCTGATCACGGCCCCTTTCGGCAGGCCGGTGGTGCCCGACGTGTAGAGAATGGAAAGGCCGTCCTCGGGATGCGCCTGGCTAGCCAGGTCCCCCCCGTTTCGGCCGCAAGCAGCGCCTCGTACTCGGGACCGAGGAGGAGGCGCTTTCCGTCATAGCCGCTCGCGTCGAGCCGATCGCGGAAACGCTCCGACACCAGCATCAGGCGTGGCTCGGCCAAGGCGATGCAGTGTGCCAGCTCGTCCGCGGACTGGCGCCAGTTCTGGCAGGCGAGGATCGCGCCGAGGCTGGCGCAGGCCAGCAGCGCCTCCACATATTCGTGCCGGTTCTCCGAGAGGATGCCGACCCGATCGCCGCGCCCAAGGCCCAGTCGGCTGAGCGACCGCGCGAGGCGGCTCCCACGGTCGCTCAGCTCAGCATAGGTCATCATCCGCCCCCCCTGATCGAGGGCGACGGATGCGCCGCTTCTGCGGACGCGCTCCTGAAACAGCTCGGCGACCGTCACCAGGCCGGCGGCCTGAGCCACTTGGGAATCGAGATCTATGACAGTCATCGCTATTGCGGCTTGATGTTTGCGGCTCTGATCAGATCCCCCCACTGCGCCGTGTCGGTGGCGAGGCGCTCGCGCAGGACGCTGGCGTTGCCCGGCTGCATGACGACGCCCCGTTCCGCCGCCCTCTTGGCGATCTCAGGGTCGCGCGCGGCGCGCTCCAGCGCGGCCGTCAGAACCTGCGCCACCGCGTCGGGGGTGCCAGCGGGCGCAAACAGCCCTTGCCAGAAAGTTCCGTAGACCCCCGGCACCTTCTCGGCCGCGGCGGGGGTATCCGGCAGGATGGAGACCCGGTTGGGGGAGGACACCGCGATGGCGAAGGCGGTACCGTCCTGGATCAGAGGGACCGCATCGATCGGCGTCGCGAAGGTCGCCGCGATGCGCCCCCCTCTCAGATCGATCATTGTCGGCGCGGCGCCCGTGTAAGGGATCGGCACGACGCTAATCCCGGCCTTGCGTGACAGCATTTCGATCAGCAGATGGTTCACCGCCCCGGTGCCCGAGCTGCCCATCTCCAGCGCGCCCGGATTTGCGCGCGCATAGGCGACGAATTCGTCCAGGCTCCGAACCGGCAAGGTCGCCCGGACGATCAGCACGAATGGGCTGTCATAGGCCATGCCGAGCGGGCGAAGCTCCGTCTGCGGGTCGCGCGGCTGGAGGTTGGGCTGCAACGCCGGATTGATGGCGAGGCTGGTCGTGCCCATGAGCAGCGTGTAGCCGTCGGGCGCAGACCGGGCGACGAAGGCCGACGCGATCGACGTCGCCGCGCCGACACGGTTCTCCACGACGACCGCCTGCCCCAGATCGCGCGACATATGTTCGGCGATCAACCGTGTCATCGTATCGCTCAGGCCGCCCGGCGAATACCCGATGACGATCTTGATGGGGCGGGCCGGGTAGCCGTCCTGGGCTGCCGCAGCCTGCACCAGCGCGGGAAGTCCGATGCCAGCCGCCAGAAACAGGCGCCTCGAAATCGCGCCGGACGGAACGGCGCGCAAAGCTTGCGGCATCGTCATCGGTCCTGCCCGGCGTTCGACTTCTCAAGCCGCATCGTCATCACAGAGCTCTCCGTTTTCCTTTTTACGACCACCCAGCGCGCCCGGCTTGCCGGGTACATTCCGGGTCCAGGCTTATGCAAGGGATACGCCAGCCAGAAAGCGCGCCCTATCTCAATAATAAACAACAGGTTTCCATGAACTGCGGACCCTTGTGTGTCTGTCGGAGCGACATGGTTTGCAGCGCTGTCGTCTGCGCCTACAGGGCAGTCAAGCATCGGCACAGTCAAGACGGCGGGCCCCCAATGCGCGGCCTCTTTGCACGGCGCGACCGAACCATGAACCTATAGCTTTAGAGCCAGAGATATACTTGCATAGGTTGCCGGCCTTTCGCAACCACCGGCCATCCCGTTTTCCATTCCGGGGCTTCCGCGACGAGAGCTCTACATGGTCCGGCCCTTGTTTCCGGCGCGGACACACGATCGGCCAACTGTCGCCGAGCAAGACATGCTTGAACCCTTTTCTGCTCAACGACGTCCGCGCAGGCAATGGTTTGTCACCATTCCAGGGGTTGGCACAAAGTTTGCGCTAAGTGTCGCATCTCACACCGAGAACGTCGATAAAGCCGACAGAACAGGGAGGAAACGGATGGAGGCCGGGCTAAGCAAGATCACTCAAACACTTCTCCTGATTGCCGCGGGGTCTTGCGTCGGCATGCTGGTGCTCGTCAATATCGACATTACTCTGAAATATACTATCAACCAGCCGATCCCAGGAGCCCTGGAGATCGTGTCCTATTATTTCATGCCGATTATTGTGTTCTGCTCGTTCGCGCATATTCAGCGGCATCGCCTGAATATTGAATCAGCCTGTTCACCGACCTTCTCCCTCGGCCGATCGCGGCAGCGATCGAGAACGTGGCCCGCCTCGCCTCCCTCTTCTACCTCGCAGTTTTCGTCTGGGCTTCGACGCGGACAGCGCTCGAGACGATGTCGGTTGGCACGACGACCGGCATCGTCGGCTATGACCTGGCCATTTGGCCGTCGCGGTGGGCCGTGCCGATCAGCATCGGGGCTACCTTCCTTTGGATTCTTCTTCAGCTCCGAGGCGGGCGTCGGAAGGCGGCGGTGTGAGAAGATGACATCCCTTGCCATCGGTTTCTGGGGGCTGGGCGCCCTGCTTGTCCTCATCGCGATCCGTGTTCCGATCGGCATCGCTCTCGGTCTGGTTTCCATGATCGGCATCGGTGCTATCCGCGGCCCTCAGGCCGCGATCGGCGCCATCGGCAATCTGCCCTATGAATTCGTCGCCCACTGGTCGCTGTCGGCCGTTCCCATGTTTCTGCTCATGGGCGCGGTCGCGTTCCACACCGGCCTGACCGGATCCCTGTACGAAGCGGCCCGCGTCTGGCTGAGCCGGGTGCCCGGTGGACTCGCGGTAGCGACGAACTTCGCGAGCGCCGCCTTCGCCTGCGTTTCCGGTTCGAGCATGGCGACCGCAGCGGCGATGGGCCGCCTCGCCATTCCCGAGATGCTCAAGTCTCGGTACGATCCAGGCCTTGCCACCGCGGTTGTCGCCGCCAGCGGAACGCTCGGGTCGCTCATCCCGCCCAGCATTCTGATGGTCATCTACGGCATCTTCACCGAACAGCCGATCAATCGTCTGCTCATCGCGGGTATCCTTCCGGGGGTGCTGACGGCGGCCGTCTACACGGCGCTCATCATCGGCCGATGCATGGTCAACCCCGCTCTGGCGCCGCGCATCACCGACGTGGTGACCTGGTCGGATCGACTTGATGCCCTCAAGAAGGTCTGGCCAACGCCGGTGCTGGTGTTGAGCATCGTCGGGAGCATCTATTCGGGCCTCGCGACGGCGACCGAGGCGGCGGCGTTCGGAGCCCTGGCGGCATGCTTGATCGCGCTTGGCCAGAGACGCCTCACATGGACCACGCTTCGCGAGAGCATCAAGGAGACGGCGGTCAGCACGGGCAGCATCTTCTTCGTCGCGATCGGGGCCATCCTCCTAACCCGCTTTCTGGCCTTGAGCGGCGTGCCGAAATTCATGGCCGACGGGATCATCGAACTCGGCCTCAACCCTCTTACGGTCATCGTTGGCGCATCGGTGATCTATTTGATCCTGGGCATGTTCCTCGATCCTCTCGGATTGATGCTGGTGACGCTTCCGGTCCTGCTGCCGCTGTTCCAGAAGCTCCACATGGATCTGGTTTGGATCGGCGTGCTGGTCATCAAATACCTTGAGATCGGCCTCATCACCCCGCCTGTCGGCCTGAACGCCTACGTCGTCAGCAGCGTCGCCGGCGACAAGGTCTCGCTGCTCACCATCTTCAAGGGACTGCTCTGGTTCGTCGCTGCCGAATTCTTCATTGTGGCAGTACTCATCAAGTATCCCGAGATCAGCCTATATCTTCCAGACCTAATGGGCCTGTAAAAACATGGAGGAAACGTCATGACCATTCGAGTGGCAACAAGACTGCCTGGTCGGCTCGCACTGGCTCTCGCTTGCCTGGTCGGCCTGGGCGCCGCCAATGCGAACGCTCAGGCCAGTCTGACCTATACGAATTATCTTCCGCCGAGCCACGCGTCGAACCGCTATGCCCTGGAGCCCATGTTCAAGGCGCTCGAACAGAAGACTGGCGGGAAGGTTAAGATCACCCTGCAGCCCGGCGGCGCCCTCGTCGACGGGAGAGGAACCCTCACCGCGCTGCGCGACGGCCTCGCCGATGGCGGCTTCGTCGTATCGATCTACGCGCAGAACGAGTTGCCGATGAATGCGGGATTGAGCGATCTCGCCTTCTACATGCGCGATCCGCTCTCCGTCACAGGCGCCGTGAATGAAATGGTGCTGCTGAACTGCCCGCAATGCCTGGCGGAATACAAGAAATACAAGGTCATCTATTTTGGGGCCTACTCGACGACGCCGTACAAGCTGATGTGCACGAAGCCTGTGACGTCGCTGGCCGGCGTGAAGGGGCTGAAGCTGCGCGCGCCCGGCAGCGCGCTCGCGCGATGGGCCACGCGCATCCAGGCCATTCCGGTCAACATCGAGAATGCCGAAGCCTATGAGGCCATGCAGCGCGGCCAGATCGACTGCGTGCTCGGCTCGGTCGCATGGCTGGAGACATTGTCCCTCGGGGACGTCGCCAAATATGTGCTGGACCTGTCTCAGGGCGGATACTTCGGCGGCGCGCTCATCGCGATGAACGCCGACAGCTGGGCCGGGCTTTCGGCGAGCGACAGGAAGGCTTTCGCCGAGCTCGTTCCCACCTACCTGGCCAAGCTCGCGATCGGCTATGCCCACGACGACGCGCAGGTGCTCGAACGCGCGAAATCGAAGAGCGTAACCCTGTCGAAGCCGGACCAGGCCTTCCAGGACGCGTTGGCCGCGCATCGGGCCGCGGAGTTCGATGAAGCCGTCGCGACGGCCAAGAAGCGCGGCGTGGCCAATCCGGAGCCCGTCCTGCGGACGTTCCTTGATCTGCTCAAGAAGTGGGAGCGCATCGTCGACGAGACGGGCACCGACGAGGCCAAGTACGAAGCCGCGCTCCGTCGCGAAATCTACGACAAGGCCAAGTTCTGAACACGAGCGAGCGTTCGGCCCGCGCGCCGCGCTCTGTGGGGCGATCGCCTGCGCAGGATGCGGATGAACGATGGCATGCGCGGAGGCGCTCCGCGCATGCCTGACGAGAAGCGCTCCGGAGACCGGCCGGAGCCCGCAGCGATCATGAACGGACCGGGCCGTCGTTGCCCGCAAGGCAGGCGGCGCGGCTCCGGGATTCGCGAAGCCGCGCCACACCGGTTGAACACGAGCGATCGAGCCGAACTCTTCTTGCGCGAAGCGATGGAATAACAATGGCGACGAATCCCCCGCCTCTGTCCGGCATCCGTGTGGTCGACATGACGTCGCTCGGCATGGGGCCGTTGGCCGGCCAGATCCTCGGCGACTACGGCGCGGACGTCATCAAGCTCGAGCCGATCGAGGGAGATATCTTCCGCCATGTCCTGCCGCGACGGTCCGCGGGCATGAGCCATGCCTTCATCCAGTTCAACCGGAACAAGCGCAGCCTGGCCCTGGACCTCAAGTCATCTCAGGGCAAGGAGGTCATGCGCCGGTTGCTGGAGACCGCCGACGTGCTGCTTTCGAATCTCCGGCCCGGCGCCATGCGGCGGCTGGGCCTCGACGAAGCGGGGCTGCGCGCGATCAAGCCGGATCTGATCTTCTGCGCCTGCTACGGATACTCCGAAAAGGGCCCCTATGCCGGCCGTCCCGCCGCCGACGACACCATCCAGGCTGCCTCAGGGCTCGCAGGGTTGCAGCAGATGGCGACCGGAGCCTTTCAGTTCGTCCCGAGCGTGGTCGCCGACAAGGCCGTGGGCCAGGCGGCGGTGAACGCGGTCATGGCGGCGATCATTCACCGCATGAAGACGGGTCATGGCCAGTCGATCGAGGTGCCCATGTTCGAGACCATGGTCGCCTTTGTGATGCCCGAACACATGGCGGGGCGCACGTTCGAGCCGCCCCTCGGGGAGGCCGGCTATTCGCGCATCATCAACGCCCATCGGCGCCCCTTGCGCACCAAGGACGGCCATCTGTGCGTGCTGCCCTACACCACAGCGCAATGGCTCCGTTTCCTCGCGCTGATTGGACGCGACGATCTCGCCAACGATCCCAGCATCGCCGATCCGGTCGAGCGCAGCCGACGCTTTGAGGAACTCTATCAAGTGATCGAGGCGGCCATGCCCGCGCGGTCCACGGATGACTGGATAGACGTCCTGATCGCGGAGGACATCCTCTTCAGCAAGGTCAATATGCCGGCCGATCTCTTCGATGATCCGCACCTCTCCGCCATGAACATGTTCCCCGTTCTGGAGCACCCGACGGAAGGAACGCTACGGCTGCTCGGATTTCCCATTCAGTTCTCGGAAACGCAGCCCGAGCTGCGGCAGCTTCCGCCGAAGCTGGGACAGCATACCCGCGCTGTCCTCGCCGAACTGGGGTTCAACGAGACCGTCATCACGATGATGGAAAAGGCCGGCCAAGTCCTGTGCGCCTGAACGGCGCCGGTCTCGCTGAGGATTGAGGTCCACCGCGAACCGTCCGCGCCGCGCCGTCGAACGGATCGGCGAATGTGCTTACCAGGGAGGAAAATATGAATAGAAGAGACTTTCAAAAGGCTTGCGTCCTGGCATTGCTCAGCATAGTGTCGGCTCCCGCCGCCCAGGCTGCCGACTATCCGACACGGTCCATTCGCCTGATCGTGCCCTTTGCGCCGGGGGGGCCGACAGACCTGCTGTCCCGGGCCTATGGCAGCGCCCTGTCGAAGATCCTGAAGCAGCCAGTGGTCGTGGACAACAAGCCCGGCGCAGGCGGGAACATCGGCGTCAATGCCATCGTGCAGGCGCCGCCGGACGGCTATACGATCGGGGTTGCCACCAACGGCCCGCTCGCCATCAACGTCACCCTCTTCAAGAATTTGCCGTACAACCCGACCACGGACATCGCGCCCATTACGCGTCTCGTCTTCCTCCCGAATGTGATTGTCGTCACTCCGGCCATGGGAGCGCAGACATTCGGGGAGCTCATTCGTCTCATCAAGGAAAATCCCGGCAAGTACAGCTATGGCTCCGGCGGCAGCGGCACCAGTCAGCACATGGCGGGCGAGAGGCTGAAGGTCATGGCCGATCTCAACCTAATGCACGTGGCCTATCGCGGCGAGGCGCCGGCGATCGTCGACCTCATGGGCGGACAGACGTCCATGGCCATCAGCAGTCTCGCGGCCAGCCTGCCCCAGATCAAGGCCGGGCGCCTGATCCCCCTCGCGGTGACGTCAACTGAGCGCAGCCCCATCCTTCCCGATGTGCCGACCGTAGCGGAAAGCGGCTTTCCCGGCTATGAGGGCGTGGCCTGGTACGGCATCGTCGCGCCCGCCAAGACGCCGCCGGAAATCATCGAGATTCTTCACAAGGCGAGTCTCGAGGCCTTCCAGTCAGACACGATGCAAGAGACCATCAAAACGATCAACGCCACGCTGGCGCCGACGACCCCGCAGGAATTTGGCGCCTTCATCCGCTCGGAGATCGATCGGTGGGCGCCCATCGTGAAGGCCTCGGGCGCGACCGCGGATTGAACCGGCTTCCCTCTCGCAGAATGACTCGGGCAGATTGCCGCAAACGATGATCCGCCCGGGACACGACGCGGCGAAGCGTTGCATCGGTCGGCTGGGACCGACAGGTGACCTGAGCCCCGTTCCTGCTCCGGTTTGGGGGAAAGCGTGCGGGTTGTTGATCCGAGGCCGTTCGCCGGACCGCCGGACGTTCGCGTTTCCGGCCCTGTTCACGGCGGCGGGCCGGGAGCGCGGCCGGAGTCCTGCGACGCGATCGGATGCTAATGACCGATGGACCCATGCGGTCAGATTCTCGTTATAGCATCGGCGCCGGCCTCCACCTTTTCGGCCCGCCTCCTTGGTCCGCACGCTACTTTCGATACCAATGAAAATGACTCATAAGCCCTATTGCGTTTCTCGGCTTAGCAGCTGAAAGAGGGCCGAATGAAGATACTCGTCGCCATCACTCTCGTTGCTGCGATGGCATCGCCATCGCTCGCGCAAACCAATAACAAGAGCACCGTTATGCCACAGACGCTGACCAATGAGGATGTGCGGGCGGTCTCGCCGGCGCTCGATCGCTACATGCGGCAGACGATGGACGGCGATCTCTGGCAGCGCCCGCAGCTGTCGCCGCGGGACCGGAGCGTCGTCACGCTGGCGGTGCTGATCTCCCGCGGACACTCCGTCGATCTGGCGCGACAGGTGCGTCGGGCGATGGACAATGGCTTGACCGCAGCCGAGATCTCTGAAATCATTACGTATCTCGTCTTCTATTCGGGTCTTGCCAATGCCCAGCTGGCGGTCCTCGAGGCCAAGCAGGTCTTTGGCGAACGCGGCATTGGCTCCAACCAGCTTCCCGCGGCAAGCCCAAAACTTCTGCCGATCGACGAGACTACCGAAGCAAAGCGCGCGGCGGCGGTTGAACAGAGTGTCGGCTCGGTGTCGCCAGGGTTGGTGAAGTTCACCGGCGAACTCCTTTTCCAGGACCTCTGGCTGCGGCCTGATCTTGCCCCGCGTGACCGCAGCCTGGTCACGGTGGCGAGCCTGATCGCCAATGGCCAGGTCGGGCAGATACCCTTTCACTTGAACAGGGCGATGGACAACGGGCTGACCAAGGAGTAGGCCGGCGAAGCAATTGCGCAGGTCGCGTTCGACGCGGGGTGGCCGAACGCCTTTTCCGCAGTGCCCGTGGCAGCGGACGTCTTCAAGAGTCGCGCCAAATAACCGTCACAGACACTGTGCCAGACCGTCCTTCTAGGGCAGGCTGGGCGGATCTTCAGCGGCGAAAACTCACCCCATATCCGGCTTCAGGGGGAATCCGGAGGAACACGGAGCCGTCCGCTCCTTGAACATATACCGGCGCGACCGTTACTACCTGGGTCCGCGCGATCCGCTCGAAGACGTCTTGGACGCTATGACTTTGCGCCAAACGCAGAAGGTTCATCCGGGTGGGAAACATCAACTTATATGCGCGCGCCAGCTCGCCGGAAGCTGCCAATCCGGGCGACAGCCATTTGAGTTCCTGGACCTCGGCGCGGCTGGCTACGTCCAGATCCTGCTTTGGTGAACGGGCCGCAAAGAAGTGCGTGTCGAATCGCTTCGGCCGGCCGAGCGGGGTGATCCAATGCGCGAACCGCTGCAGCTCGCCAATACGCGGGCGCAGGCCCTCTCGGGCGAGGAGGCGTCCGAACCCACCGCTCTCATAGCCGCGCCGCAGTGCCTTGACTTCATCGTTCTCCAGTTCCCGCCCCTGCCGCTCGGCGAAAAGGACGCCGCACTCCTCAAATGATTCTCGGATCGCGGCGATCTTCAGTGCCAGATCTGTCTTGCCCTGCTCATCCAGGTCGGGCGCGAGCTCCTGAGCGAGGCTCTCGGCGATGGCGATGTCGCCGTCTTCGACGCATCCGCCCGGAAATACGATCGCGCCCGCCGCAAACGACATGACATTGCTGCGGACCTGCATGAGGACCTGAAGATCGCGTTCACGGCCGTCACGCAAGAGAACGAGCGAAGCTGCCAAACGGGGAGAGGGGGCTGTCATCGAGGCAATTCCTATCCGCAAATCTGTCGAAGGACCCCGCCCGTCTATGTGCCGGGCCGCTCTTGTGGCGAAGGCAGGCGCACGACCCCCGCGCTCACCAGCTTTTGGATTTCAGTGGGCGAATAGCCCAACTCGCCCAGCACTGAGGAGGAGTGCTCGCCAAGGGCAGGGGCGGCGGCGCATGAAGGCTCCTCCTCGATGGAGGGCGTCCCGGGGATGCTGATGACCGGAAGGCTTCCGAAGCCGCGATAATCCACATCGGCATATGCTCGGACGCTTTGAACGTGCTCGTTCTGCAGCCACTCGCCGTAGTTCAAGATATCCTCCGCCATCACGCCTGCATCCTGGAGCTTTTGGATCCAGTCCGCCTTCCGCGATTTAATGAATTCCGCGCGGATTTCCCGCAACAGCGCGTTCCTGTGCTCGACCGCAGTTCGGTGCTGGCAAAACGCGGATCGTCCCGCAGGTCAGGCCGTCCAATAATGTCGCAAAGAGCTCGGAATGCGCATTGCGCATGGCGCTCACGAGCATGCGGCCATCCCTCGCGTCGAAGATGCCCGACGGCACGTACTGGGGCGGCGGACTGGCCCCCTCGACCTTGAACTCCATGATCTTCGGCGCCTGAAGCGCCGCCGCGCTCTGCATCAGGCTCGAATCGATGAAGCTGCCTTCCTTGAAGCGCATCTGCCGGACGATGGCCGCGCTCAAGGCCTGGTAGGCGTAAAGGCCGGTGGCGATGTCGATGAACACCATGTTGGAACGGTGGGGCAGGCCGTCGGCTCCCGCATTCATGACCATCATCCCGGAGAAGGCCTGGATCAGGCCATCCACCGCGGGGCGCTCCCGATAAGGCCCCGCCTGCCCGAAACCGGAAACCGAGGCGTAGACGATGTCGTCCCGGTGCTTCCGGAGGCTGTCATAGTCAAGGCCGATGCGCGAGGCCACGCCCGGCCGGAAGCTCTCGACAAAGACGTCGCATTGCGCGGCTAGGCGGCGGCTGATCTCCTGCCCCTCCTCCCGCCTGAGATCGAAGGCGATGGAGCGCTTGCCGCGATTGAAGGCGAGATAGTGGATGGAATAGTCGCCCGACGGGCGACCCAGGACCCGGCACCAGTCCCCGTCCGGCGGCTCGACCTTGATGACGTCCGCTCCGTGCAGCGCCAGAAGCATGGTGGCATGCGGCCCCGCAATGCCTTGGCTCGCATCGTAGACCCGAACGCCCTCGAATGCCTTGCGACCGCCCATGTCAGGTTCCCGCTCATCTCTCAGTGGTGAAATTGCGCCAAGCCAGGAACAGCCAAGCAGCATCGATTGACCGAGGGTGGAGTCTCGTGCGCCGCAGATCAGCTCTCGCAGGCCGGAGGCGGTCGTTCGTCTAACGGATGGCGGTCGGCGAGGTCACTGCGGCCGGCGGCGGTAGAGGATCGTCGCCCGCATCGCCTGGGCCACCGTGCCGTCCTGCTTCACGCACTTGCGCTCGAAAGTGACGACGCCGCGATCGGCCTTGCTGGTCTCTTTCTTGGCCACCACCGTCGACAGGAGGCGGATGGTGTCGCCGTGCATCACGGGCTTGAGCATGCGCCACTCGTCGATCTGGAGCAGCGCCAGCAGCGTGCCGTCGTTGATGCCGCTGGCATATTGCAGGCCGCCCATGATGGCGTAGATCAGTGGCCCATGGGCAATGGGCTCGCCGAAGTCCGTCGTCTTGCAGTACTCGAAATTCGTGTGCACCTCGTTGAAGTCACCGGACAGGCAGGCGAAGTTGACGATATCGGTGCTGGTGACGGTGCGCGCCGGGCTCTCAAGCGTCTGGCCGATCTCGAAATCCTCGAAATACATGCCGCGCTTCTTCTGCTCACTCGAAGACATGTCGCGTTCCTCGCCTTGATTGAATGGTGCCGCGTGACTACCTGGGCTGGTTCGCCAGGATGACCGTGCCGTGGGAGGACAGGATGCCGCCCTCGTTGTGGACGAGGGCCACGTTGGCGCCCTCGACCTGCCGCGCGCCCTGTCCGCCGCGCAGCTGACGCACCGCCTCCACGATCCCGAAAAAGGCCGCCAGCCGCGCCCCGCGTGCGCGTGGGACAGCATGCCGCCGGGTTTTTTTTTTTTTTGTTCACCGGCAGCGCGCCGCCGATGGCGGTCTTGCCTTCGGCGTAGAAGGCGCCCCCCTCTCCCCGGCCGCAGAATCCGAGCTCCTCGAGCTCGATGAGGGGGACGATGGTGAAGCAGTCATAGAGCTCGGCGAAATCCATGTCCGAAGGACCGAGCCCCGCCATGTCGTAGGCGGCCTTGCCGGACTGGGTCGCGCCGAATTCCGTCAGGCTCGGCGCGCACATCAGGTGCTCGTGCGTGTGGAACTCGCCGATGCCCAGCAGGTATGCGGGGCGCGAGGGCAGATCCCGCGCGCGCTCGGCCGACGTGACGATGAAGGCGCCGCCGGCATCCGACAGCAGGCAGCAGTCGAACATGCCGAGCGGATCGGCGATGGGCTTGGCCTCCAGCACGTCCGCCATCGTCAGCGGCTTCTTCATGTGCGCGTTGGGATGCAGCAGCGCGTGCTGGCGCGTGGTGACGGCCACCTGCGCGAGCTGCTCGCGGGTCGTGCCGTATTCCGCCATGTGGCGCTGGGCGATCATGGCGTAGAAGCCGGGGATGGAGGGGCCGTAGGGCTGCTCGAAATAGGGATGCCCCACGGCGAGCAGGGCCGCGACGGCCTGGTCGCGCGACTGGCCGCTCGCCCGGTTCTCGCCCGCGCAGACCAGGATCGTCTCGGCGTGGCCGGCCACGATGGCTTCGGCCGCGTGCTTGAGCATGACCGCCGGGGAGGCGCCGCCGACCACCATGGAGGCGTTGTAGCGCGGCTTCAGGCCGAGATACTCGCACATCACCGAGCCGAGCATGAAATAGGGCTCGGTGAAGGAGTAGGCCGTCAAAAGCCCGTCGATGTCGGACACCTTCAGGCCGGCATCGTCCAGCGCGCGACGCGCGGCCTGGGCGTTGAGGCCGAGCCCCGTCATGTGGGGAACCTTGCCGATGTCGGACTCGCCCACGCCGACGATGGCGACCTTGTTCCTGAGCGACATTCTGCCGTCTCCTCATCCTGGGCTATCGATGGTCCGCCGAAGGCGACCTCTCGCGGGTCTCGCATCTGCGGCGAACGGAATTTGCGGGAACGGGCCAGGCACCTGTGGCGCATGGCCCGCCCCGGTCATGGCTTCCGGGCGGGATCAGGCCGGGCTTGCCTTCGCCGGCGTGAACTGGGGAACGGCCCCCTCGCCGCGGCGCTCGAACGTCACCTCGACGTCATCGCCGATCTTCGTGCCGATCGCTCCGTCGCCGACGATGTTCGCCATCATCCGCGGCCCTTCGGCCAGATCGATGAGGGCGACGACGTAGGGCACCTGGCTCGCGAACGCCGGCAGCGGCGCACGCCGGATGATCGTGAAGCTGTGGACCTTCCCCTTGCCGCTCGCTTCCACCCATGCCAGGTCGTGGGACCAGCATGTCGGGCACAAGATGCGCGGCATGAAATGCAGGTTGCCGCAGGCCCGGCACTTGCGGATGACGAGCTTCCCCTTGGCCGCGGCTTCCCAATAGGGCGCTGAATCGGCGTTGCTGACGGGCGAGGGTAGGTTGCTGTCCACGGATGCTCTCCATGTTTCGTGCGTTCGGACAGAGCGCCGATGGCGCGCGTCCCGGTCGGTTGCATTGGCATCGCGCCATGGCGCTCGATTCGGCAGGTCGATCGAGCTGCCCGCGCCTAGACTCCCATCTCCTTTGCGATCACGCCGCGCAGGATGTCGCTCGTGCCGCCGCCGATGGGGCCGAGGCGGGTGTCGCGGAACAGGCGCTGCATGTCCCCCTGCACGTAACCCGAGCCCGCGAAGATGGACATGCCGAGATCGGCCACCTTCCAGGCGTTCTCCGCCGTGACCGTCTTGGCGACGGCGGTCTCCATGCGGGCGTTGATGCCGGCGTCCAGCATGTCGGCGGTGTGGAAGGTCATGGCGCGGGCGGCTTCCGTGAGCATCTGCATCTCGCCAGCCGGTGCGCGATCACCTGGAAGCCCGTCAGCGGCTGGCCGAACGCCTGCCGCTCCTTCGCGAAGGTCTTGGCGATATCGATGATCTTGAGCGCCTGGCCGCAAGCGGAGGCAGAGAGCACCAGACGCTCCAGGTTGAGGCCCCGCATGAGCAGCGGCCAGCCGCCATTTTCCGCTCCGAGCAGATTTCGGACCGGAACCCGAACGTCGTCGAAGAAGACTTCGTTGATCAGGGTCGTGCGGCTGCCCAGCGGATCGAGATTGCGGACCTCGATGCCCTTCGACCTGGCATCCACCAGGAACATGCTGATGCCGCGATATCCCGCGCCCGGGTCGGTCTTGGCGCTCACCACCATCAGGTCGGCCACATGGGCGTTGGTGATGAAGACCTTCTGCCCGCTGATGACGTAGTCGTCGGCGTCCCGGACCGCCCGGGTGCGGATGCCGGCCGCGTCCGATCCGCTCGACGGCTCCGTGTAGCAGATCGCCATCTTGATCTTGCCGGCGATGATCTGCGGGATGTAGGTGCGCTTGTGCTCCTCGCTTCCGCCATGGCGCAGCGCGGCGCCGCCATAGATGGTCGGCCCCAGATAGCCGGTGGAAAGACCCTTGTGATAGTAGCCGAGGGCCTCGAGCAGGACGGTGAGATCCTTGTAGGTGCCGTTCATCCCGCCGTATTCGGCATCGAAGGGCAGCGCGAACCAGCCGGCCTGGGCCAGCGCCATGTGCGCCTCTTCGGGATAGGCCGAGCGCGCCTCATGATCGTTGATCACCGAGCTGGGGAAGACCTTTTCGAGCAGGCGCAGGATGCTATCCCGCATCATCACCTGATCGTCGGTGAAGCCGAACGTCTTATAGGGCATGGGCACTGCTTCCTGCCGTGTGGCGTCTTATTGTTCTCGATGGGGCGTGCAGGGATGGCGTGGTCTCGTCCTCGCCCATCCCCAGCGCCGCCGCGCGCCAAGACGACGCGCGGCGCGAACGCGGCGGCCGCGCTCAGCCTGCGTTGCGGCGTTCGCGCGCGAGCTTGACGAAGGTCTCGCTTTCCATGGCCGCCGGGAATCCGCCTTTTCCTTGTTCATGAGGGCATTGAGGCCCGCCTGGAACGACTGGCTGGTGAAGGCGAGCGACTGGCCGAGATTTTCGAACGCCATCATGTCGTCGATGGAGCTTTCGAACGTCCGGCACATGAGCCATTTCGCCAGCCCCATGACCTCGACGGGGCCCTTGGCGAGGGCATGGGCGCGCTTCAGGCATTCCGCATCGAGCTGGTCGTCCGGCACGACGGCCGAGACAAGCCCCGTGTCGTGGGCGTCCTGGGCGGACCAGGTCTGGTTCTCGAAGATGAAGGTGCGGGCGCGCGCCATGCCGATCAAGCGTGGCAGCATGTACATGACGCCGATGTCGGGCACGACGCCGAGGCGGAAGAAGCCGGCCATGAACTGCGCGCTCTGCGCCGCCACGATGGTATCGCCGATCAGGGAGAGACCCAGTCCGCCGCCGACGGCGTATCCGTTCACGCCCACCACCACCGGCTTGCGGAAGCGGATCATGGCGGTTAGCCACTGCGCCGTGCGGTTGAAGCGCATATGGGTGGACCAGGGGTCGATCTCATTCTTGAGCATCGGCAGGTCGCCGCCGGCGCAGAAGGCCTTGCCCGAGCCGGTGAAATAGACCGCGCGACAATCAGGATCGGTTTCGAGCTGCAGGAAAGTCTTGGCCAGGGTTTCACGCATCTCCTGGGTCATCGAGTTGCGGTTCTTGTCGTTCGCAAGGCGGACGATCGCAACGGATCCGTCTCTTGTGAGCTCCACGGGCATTGCTGTTTCCTTTCCTGAAAGTGTTGATCTTGAGCGGCTCAGGCGGACGCGAAGGTGCGCTCCGTCGCCTTGAACTGGCGGCCACCGTCCACCACGAGATCCGTCCCGTTGACGTATCGCGCCGCGGGCGAGACGAGGTAGGTCACGGCCGCCGCGATCTCGTCGGTTTCGCCGAACGGCCCACGGGGACGCGGGCGAGCTCGGCCTGAGCGCGCTGCGTTTCCTCATGGATACGACGCGTGCCTTCCGTGTCCGCGATCGGGCCGGCGCGACCGTGTTCGACAAGATGTTCTTCGGCCCCCATTCGATGGCGAGCGTGCGCGTGAGGGACTGAATGCCCGCCTTGGCCGCCGCCGCCGGCGCGCATCCAGGCCAGCCGCCCCAAGCGTAGGCGGTGATGATGCTGACGATGCGCCCCACGTGCGGCGACGCCGTCAGGAAGGGGAAGGCCGCGTGGCAGCAGTGAAACGTCCCGTTCAGGTCGATGTCGACGATCGCCTTCCAGCCGTTGGAGCTGAGCTGCTCCGTAGGGCAGACGAAGTTTCCCGCCGCGTTGTTGACGAGGATGTCGACCCCGCCGAACCGCTCGGCCGTCGCGTTCATGGCGGCGGCGACACTGGCATAGTCGCGCACGTCCGCTGTGACCCCGAGAACGTTTGCTCCCTCGCTCCGGAGTGTGTCGGCGGCCGTCGCGATGACCTCTTGGCGCCGGCTGGTGATGGCGACGTTGGCCCCCAGACCCGCGAGCATTCGGGCGATCGCAAATCCGATGCCTGTTCCACCTCCGGTGATGAAGGCCGTACGACCCTCAAGCAGTCCGGATCCGAAGGTCGAATTCAAATTCTGGCTCATTCAATTCCCAGGTGCTGGAGTTCGCCGCACCCGGCATAGCAAGGGGCATACCAACGGCGCCGACAAGAATTGCGCTGGGTTGAACAGGTTCGCGGTGGCGCCGTGTCTTGCGGGTGTACAAAAGAACGGCCGGCTGTCTGCCCAGTGGACATGGAGTTGGATCAGTATCCGGCCCTCCCGTGACGAGCTTCGGCGATCACCTGTTCGGGACCTTTGCCAATCTCGGCAGCCCTGCCCTCTAGCCCGGCATGGCGGTGGGGGCCAATCACACGCTTGGCGCCACCGCGATCCAAGTCGGCGGGCTGTGATGTGGAGCCAGAAGAGGTATTTTTATTGATTGTCGTCGTCAGACACATCTGTCGTCAAAGCGCACACAAAATAGCGAAAACGCAAAGAAAATATATTGGCACGCCCATTGCTGTAGTCGCCCCACCAGAAGGCGTTGCCAATTGTGGGAGGATGCTACAGTGACCAGATCAATTACCTTTGGGCGCTTGAGTGCGCTGCTCGTCGGGCTCGCCGTGATCGCGCCGACTCAAGCGCTGAGCGCCGACGTCTCGAAAGTGACGATCGGCGCGATCGTCGACATGACGGGTATTTATTCGCGCCACGGCGGTCCCGGCATGGTCGCGGCCGTGCAGATGGCGGTGAACGACTTCGGCGGCAAGGTGGACGGGAAGCCGATCGAGGTTCTTTCCGCGGACTACCAGAACAAGGTGGATGTCACCTCCGGCATCGCGCGCCGCTGGATGGATGCCGACGGCGTCGACATGATCATCGAATCAACGGACAGCGCCTCGGCGCTCGCGCTTTTCAAGCTCGGCGAGGAGAAGAAGCGGGTCATCATCGGCGCCGGTTCGGCTACGACGGCGCTGACCAATGCGAGCTGCATGCCTTATGGCATTCACTACGTCTACGATACCTTTGCCATGGCCACCGGCACCGGCGCGGCCATTGTGAAGGAAGGTGGAAAGTCGTGGTTCTTCATCACCGCGGACTATGCGTTCGGCCATGCATTGGAAGCGGACACCAGCCGCGTGGTGACGGCCGGAGGCGGCAAGGTCCTCGGCAATGTACGTGCGCCATTGGGCACCACCGACTTTTCCTCCTACCTCCTGCAGGCGCAATCTTCCAAGGCCCAGGTGATCGGTCTCGCCAACGCGGGCGGTGATTTCGTCAACGCGGTGAAGCAGTCGAGCGAGTTCGGCGTGGTGCAGGGAGGGCAGAGCCTGGCGGCGATGCTCGTCTTCATCACCGACGTCAAGGCGCTGGGCCTGTCGGTGGCGCAAGGCCTGAAATTCACGACCGGCTACTACTGGGACCGTGACGATGCGAGCCGCAAGTTCGCGGCGAAATATTTCGCCCGCATGAAGGCCCAGCCGTCGATGGTCCAGGCAGGGGCCTATTCCGCCACCATGCACTACCTCAATGCGGTGAAAGCGGTTGGATCGACCGACGCCGAAAAGGTGACGCAGTGGATGAAGGCCAATCCCATCAATGATTTCTTTGCGACCAACGGGGTCATCCGGGCCGATGGCCGAATGGTGCACGACATGTACCTCGCCGAAGCCAAGGCGCCGGCAGACTCCAAGAACGACTGGGACCTCATGAAGATCCTGCGGACCATTCCCGGTGACCAGGCTTTCAAGTCGCTGGCTCAGTCCACGTGCCGCCTCGTCAAGAAGGACTGAGCCAGCTCAGGGTCCTGCTCGAGCAGCTGAAAGCGCGATGCCCCCGCTCACGGGCGGGGGTACATCTCAGCCAGCTTTTTGTAGAGATAGGATCGAGAGATGCCGAGCTCCTCGGCGACGCGCTTCTTGTTGCCCCGATAGCGTTCGAGGGCCTCGCGGATCAGCGCCGTCTCGACGTTGCCCACCGTTTCCTTGATGGTTGGGGCGCTCGGCGCCTGAGGGGGGTAGCCAGCCTGGGCATTCTCCGAGGCCTCCTCGAGCGCGCGAAAGTTGCCCACGGTCAATTCGGCGCCGTCGGCGAAGATCATCGCCCGTTGAACCTCGTGGTGGAGCTGCCGGACATTGCCGGGCCAGGACAGCCCTTGCAGCATCTCGATCGCCTTCGGATGAACGCGCCGCACGCTGCTGCCGATGCGCTGCGCGATCCGCTGGACAAAGTGGCGGACGAGCAAGGGGATATCCGAAGCCCGCTCGCGCAGAGGCGGCACGCTCAGCGTCACGCCATTGATTCGGAAGTAAAGATCGGCACGAAACTGATCTTCGGAAATCATCCGCCTCAGGTCCCGATTGGTCGCGCTGATGAGGCGAAAGTTCGTGGTCCGCTGCTTGTTGCTACCCACGCGCTCAAACATGCCGTTCTCGATCACGCGGAGAAGCTTCACCTGCGTCTCCATCGGCATGTCACCAATCTCATCCAGAAACAGGCTCGACCGATCCGCCATCTCGAACTTGCCCGTGCGGCCGTCGCGCCGGGCTCCGGTGAAGGCTCCGGCGTCATATCCGAACAACTCGCTCTCCACCAGGGTGGCGGGCAAGGCGCCGCAATTGACCAGCACCATCGGACGATCCACCCGCCGGCTCAGATTGTGAATCGCGTGCGCGACCAGCTCCTTGCCCGATCCGCTCTCGCCCGAGACGAAGACGGGGACGTCAAGGGGCGCGACCTTGCGAATTTCTTCCTTCAGCCGCCGGATCGGCTCGCTTTCCCCGACAATTTCCTCGAGACCGAAAGTACGATGACGCAGCCCGACGAGCTCTTTCTTGTAGTAATCGACCTCGGCGCGCAGGGATGAGATCTGGCGCGACAGCTCATGCACCTCCTCGGGGGTCTTGAACGCCACCCGGCCGATCGCCCCAACCAGCTCTCCGTCCCCGGTAAATGGGCAGGCGGTTCACCACACGGGTGACGTGACCCATCGTCTGAACCTGACCGATCTCCGCATGCCCGGATTTCGCGACCGCATGAAGCCGGGTGTTCTCGATCACCTCCTGAACGGGCCTGCCGATCGCGTCGCCTCGGTCATATCCGAAAAAGCGCTCGTGAACCGGGCTCAGATAGCGCAACACCGCGTTGCGATCGACGACGGTGATGCCCTCGTAGGGGTTGGTCAGAAAGTGGTTGAGGATATCGAAGGCGAAGTCGACGCTCGCAATGAAGTCCATGAGCGTGGACGCTCTGTCCTCTTGATGGACAATGGCGACAGTCATGCCGCCCGCGATCGGGCTCCGCACAACCACGTAGCTCGCTTCGGCATGAACGAGGGCGGAGACGCGCCTCTCGTCGGAGTCGCCCAGCACATGACGCTGCACGGCCTTCGCGAGCCCTGCCCGCCGAGCCGTGTCGGATGCGAATGCGACCTCACCTTTGTCGTCCAAAACGACAACCTCAAGCGGCGCTGCCATCCCCACCTCGAATGTTTTCTATAAGGACACTCGATATTGAAAAAGTGTCCATCAACGGAACATCTAGCAAGAAGACTGCTGGCTCCGCAAGTCAATTGTTCCCACGTATGCTGGGCTTATCGGGGTTGGCACAGCGTTTGCTCATCGGTTGGCAAACTGGTGAATTTTATGACCCTAGCAATGCACCATTCGCAAACCGCTCCTGCCAAGTCCCTGCCGACCATCTCAGCGTCGGGCTCGTTCCAGATGCTGCAGGGAGTGACGGTCCTGGACCTCACGACCTCGATCGCGGGGCCCTATGCGACGATGCTGCTCGCCGATTTCGGCGCGGAGGTCATCAAGGTCGAGCGACCGTCGGGAGATGACGCCCGTCACTGGGGCCCTTCCTCGACGGCGAGTCGCTGTGGTTCCTTTCGGTGAACCGCAACAAGAAGAGCGTCCGGATCGATACCGCGCAGGATGCGGGTCGCGAGCTTCTCAATGCGCTGTTCGAGACCGCCGACGTCGTCGTCACAAATCAGCTCGGCAGCGTGCAGAAGAAGCTGGGTGTCGATGCCGAGACGGTGCGGTTGGCGCATCCGAAGCTGATCCACCTCTCTCTGACCGGCTTCGGTCTCTTCGGTCCGAATGCGGGCCTGCCCTGCTACGACCTGATCGCCGAGGGCTACAGCAGCGTGATGGACCTGACAGGTGAGGCCGATGCCGATCCGCAGAAGGTCGGCACACCCGCCGCGGATCTTCTCGCGGGTAGCGATGCGGCATTGGCCATTCTCGCGGCGCTGCATCGCCGCGCGATGACCGGAGAGGGCGCGACCCTTGATGTCTCGCTCACGGAGAGCATGATCCGCTTCATGTCGCCTCGAATCGTGCCATACCTCGGCTCAGGAGAGGTTCCGCGCCGCAGCGGCGGCAAGGATAGCGTCATCGCGATCTATCAGACGTTCGAGACCGCGGACCTTCCGCTCACCCTCGGCTTGGGCAACGATGCCATATGGCGACGCTTCTGGGACGCCGTCGGGCAGCCCGAGAAGGCGAACAGCAATGACGTCGCGACCAATACTGGCCGTCGCGCCAACAGGGCCGCGATCGTCAAGCAGATCCAGGATATTCTGAAGACCGGGCCGCGCGCCCAATGGCTTGCGCGCTTCGCCGCGGCCAAGGTGCCCGCAGGCCCGATCTATCGCGTGGATGAGGTGATCGGCGACAGCCACTTCCTGGAGCGCAACCTGTTCTACCGCGTGGAGCGGGACGGTCACCAGCTGCCGCAGGTCGGCCTCGGCATCCATGTGGACGGGGAGGCGGCCGGATGCCGGGTTCCCCCGCCCCGCCTCGGGGAGCACAGCGAAGATGTGCTACGTGCGAAGCTCGGCTACGGCGCGGCGGAAATCGCCGAGCTGAGAGCGCGCGGCATCATCTGACGGGGTCTCCAAGAGCCCCAATCCGAACCCAGCTGAACGAAGGAACGCTCGCGTATGTCCTACGAGACCATCCTCTATGCCGAAGACGGCCCGGTCGGCACCATCACGCTGAACCGCCCCGACGACGGCAACATGTTCAACGCCGTCATGTGCCGGGAGCTGCGCGACTGCATCGAGACCATCCGCAACGAGACCCGCACCCGGGTGATCGTGCTCACGGGCGCCGGCGACAAGTTCTTCTGCACCGGCGGGCGGAAGGACGGCCTCGAGAAGACCAATCTTTACGCCGGCGTGCTCCCCACCCTCGAGATGTATGATGCCATCGAGCGCCTCCAGAAGCCCGTCATCGCCTCGGTGAACGGGTTCGCCGTGGGCGGCGGCAACGTGCTGCAGATGGTCTGCGACCTCTCCATCGCCAAGGAAAGCGCCATCTTCCGCCAGGTGGGCCCCATGGTGGGCTCGTTCGATGCCGGCTACGGCACCTGGTTCCTGGAGGATCTGGTGGGCAAGCGCCGGGCCAAGGAAATCTGGTATCTCAACGAGAAGCTCACCGCGCAGCAGGCTCTCTCCTACGGCCTCGTCAACAAGGTGGTCCCAGACGCCGAGCTGGCTGCCGCCACCCGCGAGATGGCGCTCACCATCGCCGATCGCGGCCCGTTCGCCATCGCCTCGCTGAAGGCGGCCTTCTCCGCCCGTCATTCGGGCGTTGGCGGTCTCGCCCGCATGGCCCACGACCTCCTGCTGCGCGGCTATCTGGAGACCGAGGAATCCCACGAGCTCGGGGATGCCTTCGCCAATCGCCGCAAGCCCGACCCGGCGAAGTTCGGCAAGTGAGGAGCGGCGCGCCATGCAGCCGACCCTGCTGACCCTTCACGATCCGGCCACGGCCAGGAGCTATTACGCCTCCGGCCAGTGGCATGACGAGACCATGTACGCCCTCGCCGCCCGCCACGCGGAAGCGCGGCCCGATGCGTTCGCTCTGCGCGATGGAACCCGTCGCCTGACCTGGTCAGAGCTGGTGCGCTGGGTCGATGCCGTCGCGGCCGACCTCGCCCAGGCCGGCCTGCGTCCGGGGGATCGCGTGGGCGTGTGGCTGCCGAACCGCGTGGAGGCCGTGGTGACCTTCCTCGCCTGCTCGCGCGCCGGCTTCGTCTGCACGCCTTCGCTCCACCAGAACCATACGGTCGGCGAGATCGTGACCCTGATGGAGAGGTGCGCCGCCGCGGCCTTGGTCGCCCAGCCAGGCTATGGCGCCGATGCCGACGACACGACATCTTCGCGGCGGCGCTCGCCCTGCCGACCCTGCGTCGCATCTACAGCGCCGGGGCCCGCACCGATCGCCTCGGATCGCAACGCGGCCTTTCCCAGGCCCGGCGAAGGACCGGTCCCGGATGCGCCGCTGGAGACCAATCCGGACAAGATCACCTACCTCGCCTTCACCTCGGGCACCACGGGCCAGCCCAAGGGCGTGATGCACTCGGACAACACGCTGCTGGCCAACGGCCGCACCATGGTGGACGACTGGAGCCTCACGGCCGATGCGGTGATCTATTCCTTGAGCCCGCTGAGCCACCATATCGCCACCGTCGCCCTGGAGCAGATGCTGGTGTCGGGCGCCGAGCTGGTGGTGAACGAGCTGCCAGGGGGGGCGAGGCCGCTCGACCGCATCATCGAGACCGGCGCCACCTACGTGCTGGGCGTGCCCACCCATGCCATCGACATCCTGGGCGAGGTGGAACGGCGCGGGCTTGCCGGCATCGGCGCGGTGAAGACCTTCTACATGGCCGGCTCCGCCATCCCCATGGAGGTGGCGCGCCGCTTCCTCGCCCACGGCGTCACGCCCCAGAACATCTACGGCATGACCGAGAACGGCTCGCACCAGTACACGCTGCCCGACGACGACGTGGACACCATGGTGCGCACCTGCGGCAAGGCCTGCGCCGCCTACGAGGTGAGGATCTTCAAGGCGGACGCTCCCGACACCGAGGCCGGCCCCGGCGAGGTGGGCGAGATCGGCGGCCGCGGCGCCTGCCTGATGCTGGGCTATTTCAGCAACCAGAGCGCCACCGAGCGCTCCTTCAATGCCTCTGGCTGGTTCATGTCCGGCGATCTCGGGCGGCTGGACGAGCGCGGCAATCTGGAGATCGTCGGCCGCTCCAAGGACCTCATCATCCGTGGCGGGCACAACATCTACCCGTCCCAGATCGAGGACCTCGCCATCCGCCATCCGGCGGCCTTCAAGGTGGCGGCCTTCCCCATTCGCGACGACCGGCTGGGCGAGAAGGTGTGCCTCGCCGTGATCGCCAAGGAAGGCAGCACCATCGGCGCCGAGGAGATGCTCGCCCATCTCTTCGAAGCCGGCCTGTCCAAATACGACATGCCGGAATTCTTCCTGGAGCTGGAAGCCTTCCCGCTCACCGCCAGCGGCAAGGTGCTGAAGCGCGAGATGGTCGAGCAGGTGCGCGCCGGCGCCCTCAGCCCGCTTCCGGTGCGCTTCAAGGCGCCCGACGCCCCCCTCGCCAAGGAAGCCTGACCATGGTCGATCTCACCCGTGATGGCGCACTCGCCATCATCACCCTCGACCGGCCGGAGGCGCTCAACGCGCTCTCCTTCGCCATCATCCGCGACATCGGCGCCGCCATCGACGAGGCCGCCGGATGGGACATCCGCGCCCTCCTGTTCACCGGCGCCGGCGAGAAGGCCTTCTGCGCCGGGGCGGACATCAAGGAGCTGATGGGCCGCTCGCTCATGGAAGAGCGCAACGGCGCCGCGCTCGGCCAGCGCGTGTTCGCCAAGCTCGACACCTTCAAGGTGCCCTCCATCGCCGCCATCAACGGCTATGCCTTCGGCGGCGGGCTGGAGCTGGCCATGGCCTGCACGTTCCGGCTGGCCGCGCCGAAGGCGAAGATGGGCCTGCCGGAGATCAAGCTCGGCCTGATCCCCGGCTATGGCGGCACCCAGCGCCTGCCGCGCCTGATCGGCGAGGCCCGGGCGCTGGAGATGGTCCTCACCGGCCGCACGGTGGGCGCCGAGGAGGCGCTCGCCATGGGCCTCGTGAACCGCGTCGCCGAGGGCGACGTGCTGGAGGCGGCCAAGGCCTTCGCCGCCGAGTTCACCGGCTTCGGCCTGCCGGCCCTCGCCTTCGCCCGCGACGCGGTCAAGCGCGCGCTCGATTTGCCCGTCACCGAAGGCCTGCGCATGGAGGCGGACCTGTCCACCCTCGCCTATCGCACTGAGGACGCCGCTGAGGGCCTCGCCGCCTTCGTCGAGAAGCGCAAGCCTTCCTTCCAGGACCGCTGAGATGGCAATCCGCAACATCTTCCTGACCGGCGCGAGCCGTGGCATCGGCGCGGTGGTGGCGCTGGAGCTGGCCGGGCGCGGTCACCGCGTGGGCTGCGTGTCGCGCCGCGGCGCCGGACCCGAGGGGGTGGAGATTCCCGAGGAATTGAAGGCCAAGCTCATCCCTCTGAAGGGCGCGTGGCGACTCCCGCCGCGATGGCCGCGGCCCTCGACGCCTTCTCCCAGGCGGTCGGCGCCATCGACGGCATCGTCAACAATGCCGGTGTGCACGTCACCAACCCGGCGGAGAGCCAGCCCCTGTCCGAGTTCGAGGAGGTTCTCTCGACCAACGCCACCGCCACCTTCTCGGTGTGCCAGAAGGCCTATCCCCATCTCGTGGCTGCCGGCGGCGGGCTCATCGTCAACATGGGCTCGTTCTTCGACAAGCTGGGGGTCCGCCACAACGCCGCCTATTGCGCCTCCAAGGCCGCGGTGGCCGCGATTACGCGCTGCCTGGCTGTCGAGTGGGCGCGCAAGAACATCCGCGTGATGACGGTGGCGCCGGGCTATATCGAGACCGACCTCAACAAGGACTTCCTCGCCTCCGAGAAGACCCGCGCCTTCCTGGCCTCCCGCATCCCCGTGGGCGGGCCGGCGAAGGCCGACCAGGTGGCGCGCCTGATCGGCGCCCTGTTCGACGAGGACATCCCCTTCCTGACCGGCGAGACCATCTATCTCGATGGCGGCCAGGGCATGGCGCACTGAGGATCAGCGAATGACCGTCATTTCCCGTCTCGACGCCCAGCTCGCCTTGCCCGAGGACGAGGCGATGTTGCTGCAGAGCGTGCGCGATTTCGCCCGCGACGAGATCGCCCCGCGCGCCGCCCATCATGACGAGACCAAGGAATTCCCCTGGGAGAACGTCAAGGGCATCAACGCCCTCGGCCTGAACGCCATGTTCGTGCCCGAGGCCTATGGCGGCGCCGGCCTATCCTATCTCTCGTACCTCGCCTGCGTGCGGGAGATCTCCGCCGCCTGCGCCTCCACCGGCATCATCTGGGCGACCAACTTCCACGCCATCAAGCCGCTGATCGATTTCGGCGCGGAGGAGCAGAAGCAGCGCCTCCTGCCCCGCATCGCCGAGGGCGGACTTGCCGCCCTCGTCATCACCGAGCCGGACGCGGGCTCGGATGCCACCGGCATGCGCACCAGGTTCACGCCGGACGGCGACGACATCCTGGTGAACGGCTCGAAGACCTTCATCACCAACGGCGATGTCGCCGATCTCTACGTCATCTTCGGCAAGTGGTCGGAGACCGAGGATCCCAAGGCCGCCATCTCCTGCCTCATCCTGGAGAAGGGCACGCCGGGCCTTTCCGTGGTGCGGCTGGAGGACAAGATGGGCCATCGCGCCTCCTCGACCGCGACGCTGTCCTTCGACAATTGCCGTGTGCCGAAGGCGAACCTGCTGCGCGGGCCCGGCGAAGGCCTGAAGCTGCTGCTCGCGTCCCTCAACAAGTCGCGCCCGTCGGTGGGCGCCCATGCGCTCGGCATCGCCCGCGCGGCGTTCGAGGAGGCGACCGGCTACATCAACGGCCGCAAGCAATCCGGCAAGAAGATCATCGAGTTCCAGGGCATCCAGTTCCTGCTCGCCGACCTCGCGAGCGAGCTTGTCCTGTGCGATGCGTGGCTGATGCAGGTGGGGCGCATGGTGGATGCCGGCATCTCCGACATCGGCATCGAGGCCTCGATCCTGAAGATGCGCGCCACCGACCTGGCCATGCGCATGGCGACGGAAGCGGTGCAGCTCCACGGCGGCTACGGCTACGTGAAGGAATACAAGGTCGAGCGCCTCATGCGCGACGCCAAGATCACGCAGATCTGGGAAGGCACGAACCAGATCCACCGCCAGCTCATCGGCCGCAGCTTCATCGAACGCTGAGGAAATCCCATGACAGACAAGATCACCGTCGGCGTCGCCGGCTCGGGCACCATGGGCACGGGCATCGCCATCGTCGCCGCGCGCGGCGGCTCCCGACCCTCGTCTACGACATCGACCAGGCGCGCGCCGAGGCGGCCGTGGGGCAGATGAAGGCGTTCTTCGCCAAGTCCGTCGCCCGCGGCAAGCTCACCGAGGCGCAGGTGGACGAGATCATGGGGCGGGTCACCGCCACCTCCGACATAGCCGCCATGGCGCCGTGCGGCCTCGTGATCGAGGCCATCTTCGAGGAGCTGGAGGTGAAGGGAAAGCTCTTCGCCGCCCTCAACGAGGTGTGCGGGCCGGACACGCTGTTCGCCTCCAACACCTCCACCTTGTCCATCACCGAGATCGCCGCCAAGTCCGGCCGCGACGACCGCTTCGTCGGCATGCATTTCTGCCTGCCGGCGCAGCTCATGAAGCTGGTGGAGATGTCGCCCGGCATCAACACGACGACAGAGAGCTTCGAGCGCGCCTGGACCATCTGCGAGGAGATGGGCCAGCGCCCGGTGAAGACCCAGGACGCGCCGGGCTTCATCCTCAACTACTTCCTGGTGCCCTTCAACAACGACGCCATCCGCCTCGTGGAGGAGGGCGTTGCCGAGCCGGCGGAGATCGACAAGGCCATCAAGGGCGCGCTCGGCTACGCCATGGGGCCCATGGAGCTTTTGGACCTCGTCGGCCTCGATACCCAGGTGCTGCTGTGCGAGGCGCTCCATGGCGTCACCAGCGAGCCGCGCGCCGCCTGCCCGCCGCTGCTGCGCCGCATGGTCGCCGCCCGTCGCCTCGGCCGCAAGACGAAGCGCGGCTTCCTCTCCTACGAGACCGCCGCCATCTTCGGAGCCTGATGCCATGTCCCATCGTGTGATCCAGAACGGCGACAGCCGGTCCTTCCCCGGCGCCCATCCCCTTCTCGAAGCGGCGAGCGGGGCCGGTGACGTGCTGGTGCTCACCGGCACCGGTGCCGGCCACAGCTTCGCGACGCTCGCGGACAAGGGCGCGTACGCGGCCATCCTCGTCGAGCTCGGCACCGAATGCCTCGGCGTCCACACGGGCGAGAGCAGGGGCGAGGAAGGCTCCAACGTGCTCGGCTTCGCCCGCTTCCGCCTCGGCGACGCGCCCCCCTCCGACCTGGTGGAGATCGTGCGCCAGCCCTCGACCACGCCTGAAGCGCTCGACGCGGCCCGGTCCTTGTTCGAGGCCCATGGGCTGAAGACGGCGGTGTGCGGCGACTTTCCCGGACGGATCGTCGACCGCCTGGTGCGGCCCTATTACAACGCGGCGCTCGGCCGGCTCGACGCCAAGCTCGCCACCGCCTCCGACATGGACCTCACCTTGAAGCTCGGCCTCGGCTACCCGGAAGGCCCCATCGAGCTTCTGGAGCGCACCGGCCTTGCCGCCCATCACGATGTGACGGCCGCGCTGCACGAGGCCCTCGGCAACCCAGCCTTCTCGCCCGCCCGCCGCGCCCAGGTGGCGAAAGCCCGCACGCTCAAGGGGAGGTGACGATGCGTCCCCTGGAAGGCCTTCTGGTCCTCGATTTCTCCACCTTGCTGCCGGGCCCGCTGGCGAGCCTCGTCCTCGCCGAGGCGGGGGCCCGCGTCCTCAAGATCGAGCGGCCGGCCCGGGGCGACGAGATGCGCGCCTACGAGCCCAAGGTGGGCGAGGACAGCGTCAACTTCCTCATGCTCAACCGCGGCAAGCAGTCCATCGCCATCGACCTGAAGGCGCCGGACGCGCTGGAGCGGCTGAAGCCGCTGATCCGACGGCGGACTGTCTCCAGGCGCGTCTCCGCCGCGTGATGGACCGGCTCGGCCTCGGCTATGACGCGGTGCGCCGGCTCAACCCCAAGATCGTCTATTGCTCCGTCACCGGCTGGGGGCCAGACCGGCCCCAAGGCCCAGATGGCGGCCCATGACCTCAACTACATGGCGGAAACCGGCGTGCTCGGCCTCTCCGCCGGGGCGGACGGCGCGCCCGTGGTGCCGCCGGTG
>NZ_JBNFNU010000010.1:0-32075 GCF_057364445.1 Xanthobacter sp. BG11Y11_SDJG | reverse complement strand
CCGCCGCCCACCGACTGCGCGACGAGGCCGAGCGCGTTGTCACCGGTGGTGGCGACCCGCCCCGAATTGTATAGCGTCGTCGTGTCGGCGTTGCCGCCCGCAGCACCCTGCCCGCCGAGCGACACCACGCCGCCGGAGCCGCCGCCATTGCCGCCGCCGCCACCCACCGACTGGGCGAGAACGCCGTCGGAGAACTTGCCGCTCGTGGTGATGGAGCCGTAGTTCTTCGCCGTCGCCGCGGCGCCGCCGCCGGTGCCGGACGATCCGGTGGTGGAGCCACCCACGGCGACGCAGCCGGTTCCCGAGGCGCCGCAGTCGCCGATGACGAGGTTGCCGCCACCGCCGCCCACCGACTGCACCAGCATGCCGTGGGCGTAGTTGCCGGTGGTGGTGACGCTGCCGGTATTGATGCCGGTGGCGCCGCCCGCCGCGCCGCTGACGGCGCCGTTGCCGCCCATGGAGACGAAGACCGCGTCTGCCGAGCCGCCATTGCCGCCGCCGCCCGCCACCGACTGCACGACGATGCCCACCGAGCCGTTGCCGGTGGTGGACACGGCGCCGGCCGACTTCAGATAGACATATCCCGAGCTGCCGCCCGGGCCGGCGACGCCGCCGGAACTGGTGACGAAGCCGCCCACCGAGGCGCCGTTGGCGCCGGTGCCGCCGAGGCTCTGGGCGACGATGCCGTTGGCGGCATAGCCCGAGGTCTGGATGGTCGTGCCGCCGGCGATGTTCACATTGACGACGGTGCCGGTGGCCGCGCTGCCGCCGGTGCCGCCATTGCCGCCCACTTCGTTCAGCGAATCGTCGGCGGGCGCGCCATTGCCGCCCGCGCCACCATTGGCGGTGACGATGACCGCATGGGCGAAATCGCCGCTGGTGACGATGCTGACGCCGCTCTGCACCGTCAGGCTTGCGGTGCCGCTCGTGCCGCCATTGCCGCCGTTGCCGCCATAGGCTTCGTCGGCCGCGCTCGCCTTGCCGCCGAGGCCGCCCGCACCGCCATTGGCATAGACCGCGATGGCCGGAGCGGAGGCGCCCGTGGTGGTGATCTGGGACTGTTGCTGCACGGTGACCGAGACGGTCCCGCCATTGCCGCCGAGGCCGCCGTCGCCGCCCCAGGATTTGGACAGGCCGCCGTCGCTGAAGCCGCCCTGGCCGCCATTCCCGCCATTGGCCTTGGCCACGATGCCGGACTGCGCGGAGGAGACAGTGCCGGAAACCACGATGGTGACGCTTCCGGCGTTGCCGCCGGAGCCGCCCCTTTGGCCGGTGGCGTTGGCGACACGGGAATCGGCTTCCGCGGATGCCCCGCCGGTGCCGCCCAGTGAGGCGGCATAGACGCCCGGTCCGCCTGAACTCGTTGCCGTCACGCCGGAGAGGGTGACGGTCACCGCTCCTCCGGCCACGCGCGCCGGCGAAGCCGCCTTGGGCAGCGGCATCGGCGTGGACATAGGCACTGGCACCGCCGCTCCCGCCCATGGAGACGACGCCTAGAGCCGGTCCGACCGCGCTCGCGATGGTGGAGGACGAGACCGAGAGCGACGCGTTGCCGCCCTGTCCCCCGTCTCCACCATTGCCCCCATAGGAGTTCGCGAAGCCGCGGGCCTGCCCCCCCGTGCCACCACCGCCGCCGACGGTGGAGATAACAATGCCGCTCGCCTGGGAGGACAGGCTGGAGCCCGAAACCGTGATGCCGACCGAACCGCCATTGCCGCCGGTCTGGCCCGCGCCGCCATAGGCCTGGCCCAGATAGCTGTAGCCGTAGCCGCCGGTGCCGCCGGCGCCCCCCGTGGTGCTGACCGCGATCACCGTCCCGCTGGCCTGGTTCGCCGTGACCCCGGAGACGATGGCGGTGAAGGCGCCCCCATAACCCCCGACGCCCCCTGCGCCGCCGGTGCCGGTGCCGGTGCCGAGCGCGACCGTGCCTTGCCCGCCCGTACCGCCGACACCGCCCTGGGTGTTGCTCATGACGGCGTAGGTGCCCGTCGATCCGCCGGTGATCGTGATGGAGGTCGGGCCGATGCCCGTCCCCCGCGCCCCCCGGGGTTGCCGGTGGCGCTCTCAAAACTGTAGTTGTAGCTGGCGCCGGTCGAACCCGCGCCGCCCTGCATGGTCTGGCTGAACGGAACCGTGACCGCCACCTGCGCCGCCGCCGGCGGGATCGGCGCTGCCACCAGGACGAGGCCGCAAAGCGAGGTGGTGAGGGCCGTCGACAGCAGCATGCGCGCCGTGGATGCGCCATAGACCGACGATGCCGTGGTGCGGACACCACGGCTCAACGCGACACCGCCACCCAGCATTCCCGCCCCCAGCATGCCCAGCCAGCGGTTACAGAGTGCGCGTGCGCGAGGTAAATCGCAATGGGGAAAGGCGTTTGAAATGACGCGGCCACCGCGCGTTGGGAAGCCCGATACCTGAACGAGAAAGGCGTTGCGGTGACGATGTTGACGCAAGGCTGCGCAGGCCCGAAGGTCCGGCCCGGGGACTTCTCGATGAATCAGTCAGAGACGATCGCAAACGGCATGCCCCCGGCGGCCGGAAGCGAAACCGGCGCGCTTGCGCCCGACGCGACGCAGATTTCCTGTTCGCGCACCTTTGCGAACTGGCTAGTGCAGCACCGGGCGAGCCTCGCATTCTCGTCCTACCAGTCCGGCCAGCTGTTCCTCATCGGCCAGTTCGGCGACGGCAACCTCTCCTTCCACCAGCGCGATTTCACGCGCGCCATGGGGCTGTGGAGCCGCGGCGGCGATCTGTTTCTCGCCTCCCTGCTCCAGATCTGGCGCCTGTCCGACATGCTCGGCCCGAACGAGCGGGCCAACACCCATTTCGACCGCCTCTATGTGCCCCGGGCCGCGTTCGTCACCGGCGACGTGGACGCGCACGAACTGGCGGTGGAGGCGAGCGGCCGGCTGGTGTTCGTCAACACCAAGTATTCCTGCCTCGCCACGCTCAGCCACGCGGCCAGCTTCAAGCCGCTCTGGCGGCCCAAGTTCGTGTCCCGCCTCGCCGCCGAGGACCGCTGCCATCTCAACGGCCTGTGCCTCGAAGACGGACGGGTGCGCTACGTCACCGCCGTCGCCCGCACCGATGTGGTGGACGGCTGGCGTGAGCAGCGGGTCGGCGGCGGCGTGGTGATCCGCGTGGACGACGACGCCGTGGTCGCGGACGGCCTGTGCATGCCGCACTCCCCCCGGCTGCACGACGGCTTCCTCTGGGTGCTGGATTCCGCGCGCGGCTATCTGGTTCGCATCGACCCTGAGACCGGCGCGAAGGAGGATGTCGCCTTCTGTCCCGGTTTCCTGCGCGGCCTCGCCTTCCATGCCGGCCACGCCATCGTCACCCTGTCGCTGCCGCGCGACCTGAGCTTTTCCGGGCTGCCCATCGAGGCCGAGATCACGCGGCGCGGCGGCGCGCCGTGGTGCGGCGTCCAGATCATCCGGCTTGCCACCGGCGACGTGGTGGAATGGATCCGCCTCGACGGCGCGGTCAGGGAATTGTTCGACGTGGTCGTGCTGCCCGGCGTCGCCTGCCCCATGGCCGCGCCCATGAGCGGTCCGGAACTGAGCGGCCTGCTCAGCGTCGAGGCGCCCGATCGCCCTCTGGACGCGCCGGGATATCCCTCCGCCACTCCCTCATGAGGCTCTTCAAGGCGATCTGATCGAGGCTCGCCTCGCACAACCTGCCGCCGCGCACGATGAGGTCGAGGCCGGGGTCGCGCCCGAGAACGGGAGGAGCGCGCCCAGGATGATCTCCGCCCGATGCCGGCCGGGTCGCCCATGGTGATGGCCATGGTTGGACGGGTCAGTGCGCCGATCGACGGCCGCAACCCACACAGCGGATGAAGGCCGTCTCCTGTTTCGCTTGTCAGAACCGTGCCTCGTCGGGCATTTGCACTGGACCCTCGGATCGCGCCACATTCGCGCGAGCGGGGGCTTGGCAGACGCAGCCGAAATCGAGGTCTTGATGATCAAGCCGAGGCCGGAACCGGTCGGTGTCCAGATTCTCCGCTCCAACAACCGGACGCACATCGTCCGCGAGGTGGCGCGGCAGTCGGGCATCTCGCGCTCGGAGATCGCCAAGCGCATCAGCCTGACCGAGGCCGCCGTCTCGCGCATCAGCCGCGACCTGATCGACCAGGGGCTGATCCGCGAGGTCGGCGAGATCGTGGTCTCGCGGCCGGGGCGGCGCCATATCGGGCTCGAGCTCAATCCCGGCGGCGCTTATGTGCTCTCGGCCTGCCTCGCCATTTCCGAACAGACCCTCAGCCTGGTCAATCTTGCGGGCGAAGCGATCCGCACCGAGCCGCTCGCCGAGGTGCTCAATCTCGACGGTCCGGCGGTGGTCGGCTTCATCGCCGCCCAGGCGCGCAAGATCCTGCGTGCCGCGCGCCTGCCGCGCGAGCGGGTGCTGGGCATGGGCCTCGTGACGGCGGGGGCGGTGGACCACGGGCGCGGCACGGTCCTCGTCTCCTCCATCCGCTCCCTCACCGCATTGTCCGTCGGCCCGGCGCTGGAGCAGGCGCTCGGCATGCCGGTGCGTCTTGAGACCATCGGCAATGCGCTGAGCAGCGCCGAGGCCTACCAGCGCAAGGAACCCCTCCCCGGCCAGCCGGCGGTGGAGATGCTGATCCATGTCGCGCTCGGCCTCGGCACCAGCGTCATGATCGACGGGCGGCCCTATCGCAGCACCCAGGACGAGCGCCTGCTCGGCCACACGCCGGTGCCCGGCTCGATCGAGCGCTGCGGGTGCGGCGCGGTGGGCTGCCTGACCACGTTGGCGTCCGGCCATGCGCTGCTGCGCCAGCTTTCGGTGAAGCACGCCATGCCGCCCGCCGACGCCGACGACGTCAGCCGCGAGATGAGCGCCATCGACAACGCCGTGCGGCGCGCCAATGCGGGCGATCCCGCCTGGGCAAGCCTCTTTCACACCGCGGGAATGGCGCTGGGCCTCCAGCTGGCGCCGGCGAGCGGCGTCCTGCCGCCGCAGCGGGTGACTTTGGCCGGCCCGGTGCCGCAGGCCGGCGCCTATGTGGACGGCGTGCGCGCCGGCCTCGGCGAAACCTATGCCCGCACCGGCCAGGTGGCGCCGCCGGTCCACGTCTCGCAGACCGGCTACCGGCGCGCCGCCGAACTTTTCGCGCTCGCTGAATTCCTGTTCGCGGCCTGACCGGCCGCCGCTGAGCCGCGCGCGCGGCTCCCGCCCGGCGCGCTTGCACCGGCGATGAATTTCCCATTTAATTGTCGCCAGCAATCAAATGGGTGGCCGCATGCAATTCATCGATCTCAGCCGCGAAATCTACCACAAGATGCCGCGGCTCCTGAACCATCCGTCCATCGTCATCACGCCCTACAGCACCCATGACGAGATCCGCGAGGCGGAGGGCGTGAAGTTTTCGTCGGCGACCCTGTCGCTCGCCATCGGCGACCATGCGGGCACCCACGTGGACGCGCCGGTGCACTTCAACGCCGCCCCCGGCGCGAAGGCGATCCACGAACTGCCGCTGGAGGATTTCTATCTGGAGGCGGTCTGCCTCGACCTGTCGCACAAGGAGCTGAAGTCGGACATCTCGATCGCCGATTTGGAGGCGGCGGAGAAGGCGGCCGGCGTCACCATCGGGCCGCGCGACATGGTGCTGCTGCACATGAACTTCTACAACCGCTGCTACGACACGCCCGGCTATCTCACCGACTTCCCCGGCCTGACCAAGGAATCGGCCGAGTGGCTGGGGGCGAAGAAGATCGCCATGTTCGGCGTCGAGGCGGTGAGCCCCGGCCGGCCGGGCAAGAACAATTTCGAGGTCCACATGGTGTGCCGCGACATGGGCTTCACCCATGTGGAGGGCCTCGTGAACATGGAGGCTCTGATCGGCAAGGGCCGGTTCCGCTTCATCGGCTTTCCGCTGAAGATCCGGGGCGGCACCGGCAGCCCGATCCGCGCGGTCGCGATCCTCGATCAATGAGCCCGTCGGGCGCGCTCTGGCGCCTCACCGCCGCGGACCTCGCGGCGGTCTATGCCGCGGGCACGGCCGATCCGGTCCAAGCGCTGGAAAGCTGCCTCGGCCGGCTCGGCGCGGTGAACGGCGCGCTCAACGCCGTCGTCACGCTGGACGCGGAAGGCGCACGGGGCGGCGGCCGAGCAGTCGCGCGCCCGCTGGCGGCGCGGCGCGCCTTTGTCGGACCTCGACGGCGTGCCGGTCACCGTCAAGGACAATCTGTTCGTGCGCGGGCTGCGCGCCACCTGGGGCAGCCGGCTCTTCGGCGACCATGTGGCCGAGGAGGATGACCTGCCCGTCGCGCGCCTCAGGGCCGCGGGGGCGCTCATCCTCGGCAAGACCAACACCCCCGAACTGTCGCTGGCCGGCTTCACCTCCAACGACCTGTTCGGATCGACCGGCAATCCCTGGGATCCGCGCCTGTCGCCCGGCGGCTCCAGCGGCGGCGCGGTGGCGGACCGTCGCGGCGGCATCGCGCCCTCGCGCTGGCGACCGATGCGGGCGGCTCCACCCGGCGGCCGGCGAGCCATGCGGGATGCGTCGGCCTCAAGGCCTCCGTCGGCAGGATTCGCCGCGGCGCGGGTTTTTCCGGCCCTGACGTCCGACCTCCAGACCGTCGGCGTCATCGCGCGGACGGCCGGCGACGTGCGGTCGGCGATGGCGATCATCCGCCCCCTCCCCGCTCCCCTGCCCGCCCCCGCCGGAAACCGATGCCCGGCCACGGGTGATCGGCGCCTTCTGCGATCTCCCCGGCTGGCCGCTCGATCGGGAGGTGCGCCGCAGCTACGATGAGACCATCGGCCGGCTTGAGCAGTTGGGTCACCACGTCAAGGCGATCCCGGCGCCCTACGATCCGGACGAGGTCAACCGGCTCTTCGCCACCCTCGCCGCCGCCGGCGTGGCGCGCACGGTGCGCCCGTTCGCCGACTGGCGGCGCGCGCGTCACTGCCCCCATCGCCGCCATGGCCGAGACCGGCCTTGCGCTCGCGGCCACGGACTATTTGGACGCCCTCGACGCGGTGCTCGCCCTGCGGCGGCGGCTGGAGGTGCTGTTCGACGGGCTGGACCTGCTGCTGACACCCACCGCGGCGGCGCTGCCCTGGCCGCGCGAGCACGCCTTTCCGGCGATGATCGACGGGAAGGACGCCTCCCCGCGGGCCTCCGCCGTCTTCACCACCTTCGTCAACATCGCGGGGTTTGCCGCCATCAGCGTGCCCGCAGCGCCCGCGGCGAGCGGATTGCCCATCGGCATCCAGCTCGTCGGCGCCGCCGGCAGCGAGGACGGTCTGCTCGCTTTGGCGGACGCCCTCGACCGGCAGAGCCCGTGGGAGCGACTGGCGCCGCTTCAGGGCTGAGGCATGGTCGCTGCGCGCTCGGTTCAGCTCGGAGCGGTGCGCTCGGGCAGCGCGGCGAGGTCGAGGGCCGCGAGCCAGGCCGGCCCGCCCTTCGCCACCCACAGCGCCGCGGCCAATGAGGCGCACGTTTGATGCACCAGCAGGTCGCGCTCGCGGAAGGTGTTCTGGGCGGCGCTCGCGCAGATCATGCAGCCGAGATAGGCCTCGCCCCACATCAGCGGCGCGAACATCGCCGAGCCGGCGCGAAAGGTCTGCAGGATCTTCACGAAGCTGGTGTGGTGCCCGGTGTTGGCGAGCAGCAGCGGCTGGCGGGTCGCCGCCACATGGCCGGGATGCCCCAGCTCCAAGGCGACCTTCTCGTGGTGCTGCTCGGCGGCGAAGTTCACCGGCGCGGTGATGAGGTGGAACCGCCGGTCGGGCGTCAGGATGAAGGCCGTGCAGGCGGTGGGCGGCTGGGCGCCGTCATTGCGTTCCAGAAAGAAGGACGGCAGGGCACGGGTCACGACCCACAGCGCCTCTTCCGGTCCATCCGCGAAGCTCGCCTCGCGCGCCAGCCGGCCGAGGCCGATCAGTGCATCCGTATGATTGTCCACGTGCCACCTGTTTCAAATCAAACCGCTATTGGTTACTGTCTGTAATGAAAAGCTTCAAAATGCAAGCCAAGCGGTGTCGGAGGGGCCATGGCGACCATCGTGGGCATCGACGCTTTCCCGGTGGCACTTCCGCTGACGGCGCCGATGGTGCTGGCGAGCGAGACGATCCGAACCGCCGAAAATCTGATCGTCCGGGTTGGTGACGCGGACGGCCATTGGGGCTGGGGCGAGAGCGCCAGTGCGCCGACCATGAACGGCGAACTGCTCGCCGGGATGACGGCCGCAGTGCGCCAGCGTCTGGCGCCGGCCCTCATGGGCCAGGACAGCGAGAGCCTGCCGGCGCTGGAACAGCGCCTCGACCGCGCCATCCGCGGCAATACCGGCGCCAAAGCCGCCGTCGCCATCGCCCTCGCCGATCTCGCGGCGCGGCGCCGGGGCGTGCCCTTCCATGCGGTGCTCGGACCGCGCCGCCAGGACCGCGTCCCCCTGATCGCCATGATCGGCAGCGCCGATCCGCTTGCGGAAGCGGCGCACGCACTGGCCGCGGGCTTCACCCATTTCAAGATCAAGGTGGGACGGGCGGACGTCGCCGCCGACATTGCGTTGACGGCGGCGGTCCGGGCGGCGATCGGGCCGGCGGCACACCTGTCGGCCGACGCCAATATGGGCTGGAGCGTCGCGCAGGCGGCCGCCTACCTCGCCGGCGCGGCGGACCTCGGCCTCGCTTATCTGGAACAGCCGGTCGGCGACGAGGACGAGGCCGGATTCCGCGCGCTGGCCGGCTCGTGCGCGACGCCTCTCTGCCTCGACGAGGGGCTGCACGCGCTGCGCGATCTCGCCGCCTATGCGCAGCACAAGGCGATCGGCGGCGCCGGACTGAAGGCGCTGAAGTTCGGTCCCCTGTCGCGCGTCGTCGCGGCCATCGACCTGATGCGCGCGCACGATCTCATTCCGGTGGTGGCGAGCAAGATCGCCGAGACCAGCATCGGCTCGGCCGCCAGCCTGCATCTGGCGGCGCTGACCCATGATGCAAGGTGGGGGGTTAGCCTGACCCACAGGTATCTCGCCGCCGATGTGGTCGACGCGCCGCTCCCCGCGGCGGCCTCGCGCGCGTCCCCCTGGGTCCGGGCCTCGGCGTGACCCCGGACCTCGATTTGATCCGGCGCTACGCGGTGGCGGAGTGACTAAGGCGGCGTCATTCGGTGCGGATATTTTGGACGACTGCGCAAGAAGGCTGCAAATCGCCCGCCCGGACAGCCCCCCTGCCCTATTCCGTCCTTGACGCCCCGCGCGCCTGCGCATTTGATTGCCGACGGTATCCAAACATGACGCAGGAGCCCGTTATGGACTTGAGGCACGCGATGAAGATGGTTGCGGCTGCTGTCGTCACGGCGATGGCCGTGCCGTCGGCCTCCGCGCAGGAGGTGACGCTGCGATATGCCGGCACGCTGCCGGCATCGCACCACATGACCGACGGCCAGAAGCTGTTCGCCAAGCTGGTCGCCGAGAAGACCGGCGGCCAGGTGAAGGTGGAGGTCTATCCCTCCGGCCAGCTCTACAAGGCGCACGACATTCCGACCGCGGTGGCGTCCGGCGCGCTGGACATCGGCGACAACCTCACCAATGTGTGGACCGCCGACGCCATCTCCGAACTCAATGACCTGCCATTCCTGTTCCGCGACGCGCGCCACGCGGCGAAGGCCTGGGCGCCGGGCGGCCAGCTGTTCGAGGCCTATACCCGCAAGATGGCCAAGCGCCGCATGAAGCCGCTCGGCGTCATGTTCTTCGGCTCGCTGTTCGACTTCTCCATGCGCGACCGCGCTCTGGTGAAGGCCGAAGACTTCAAGGGCACGAAGATCCGCAGCTATGGCGCGCTGGCCTCCGAGTCCCTGCGGCTTCTGGGCGCCTCGCCGGTGACCATGGACCCCGGCGAGATGTATCTGGCGATCCAGAGCGGCACCATCGACGGCGCCATCACGGGCGTGTCCTCGATCGATTCCCGCAAGCTCTGGGAAGCCGGCAAGGAAACCACCGTGGCGCAGGTGGCGTTCGGCGTGTTCGCCATGAACATGAACCTCGCCAAGTTCAATTCGCTCTCGGAAAAGAACCAGAAGGCGCTGCTGGAAGCCGGCAAGGAAGCCTTCGAGTGGAGCGTCAATGAATCCATCGTGCGCGACCAGAAGAGCACCGAGTTCCTGCGCACCAAGGGCAATGTCACCATCCTGACCCCCGAGCAGAAGAAGGCGTGGGCCGTGGTGCTCGAGCCGGTCTATGCGAGCTGGGGCAAGCGGGCGGATGCCGAGGACAAGGCGCTCGTGGAGTGGGTGAAGGGTCTCTGAGCGGCGCGGCACGGCGGGGGAACCCTGCCGTGCCGCTGACGCCCTGAGGGAGGAGTGGTGGGGATGTTGAATCTGTTGGACCGGGTGATCGGCTGGATTTCCCTGGCCGCCGCCGTATTGGCCATCGGCGGGCTGCTGTGCGTGTTTGTTTCGGTGGCGTGGGAAGTGATCGAACGCGGCGTGTTCGGCCACGCCACCATCTGGAGCAACGAATTCTCCATCTACGGCGTGATCGCGATCGCCTTCCTCGGCGCCGGCTACGTGTTGCGCCTGAACGGCCATCTGGAAGTCGATCTCATCACCTCCCGCCTCAGCAAGCGCGTGCGCGACGGCCTCGGCGCCGCCACCGATCTGGTGGCGGCCGTGTTCTGCGCGCTGGTCGTGTGGTCGGGCGTGAGCTTCGTCGAACTGTCCCAGATTCTCGGCGCCGTCAGCGTCGGCGAGCTGCGCATCCCGCTGTGGATCCCGCAATCCATCATTCCGGTGTCGTTCTTCGTGCTGACCCTGGAGTTCGTGGCGCGCGCGCTGGTGCGGCTAGGGCTTGTCCGCCGCGCGGAGGCGCCTGCCTCTGCCGACCACGTCCTGCCGGTTTAACGGGAGCAGACCATGGCCCTCGCGCTGATTGTCGCCCTGCTCCTTGTCCTGGCCACGGGCATTCCCATCGGCATCGGCCTCGGGATCATCGGCCTCGGGGTCGCCCTGCTGCTGGACGGGCCGCACGCTTTGTCCATGCTCGGCCCGACCCTCTATGCGGCGAACAATTCCTTCCTCATCACCGCGATCCCCCTGTTCGTGCTGATGAGCGAGATCCTGCGGCGCGCGGCGTGACCGAGATCCTGTTCGAGGCGGTGACGCGCTGGGTCGGGCATCTGCCGGGCGGCCTCGGCGTCTCGACGGTGCTCACCAGCGCCATCGGTGCCAGCATCACCGGCAGCTCGATCGCCAACGCCGCCAGCATGGCCATGGTGGCCATGAAGCCGATGCTCGACCGCGGCTACGACCGCCGCCTGACCTTCGGCCTCATCGCCGCCTCCGGCACGCTCGGCATCCTCATCCCGCCCTCGATCCCGCTGCTGCTCTACGGCGCGATCACCGACCAGTCGGTCGGCAAGCTGTTCACGGCGGGCCTCGCGCCGGGCCTCGTGCTGACGGCGATGCTGATCGCCTACGTCATCGTGCGGGCGGTGACCGACGCCGGCTTCACGCCGCTGCCGAAGGCCACCTGGGCCGCGCGCTGGGCCCAGACCCGCTATGCCAGCGGCGCCCTGGTGCTTCCGGTCATCATCATCGGCGGCATCTATTTCGGCGTCTTCACGGCGACCGAGGCCGCGGGCATCGGCGTCCTCTATTCCCTGGTCCTGACGCTGCTGATCTACCGCACCCTCAAGCTGCGCGATCTTTTCTCGGTGTTCATGGACAGCATGACCACGTCCTGCATGATCCTGTTCCTGGTGTCGTGCTCGGTGATCCTCGGCCATGCCGTGACCACGCTGCAGGTCAGCCAGAGCCTGATGAACCTCATCAACAACCTCGATCTGTCCGCCACCCTGTTCGTGCTCGCCGTGATGGTGATGCTGGTGGTCCTCGGCTGCATCCTGGAAGTCATCTCGGTGATCTACATCGTGGTGCCGATCCTGTATCCGGCGATGGTGGCGCTGAACATCGATCCCATCTGGTTCGGCATCCTGTTCGTCATCAACATGGAAATCGCGCTGGTGACGCCGCCGGTGGGCATGGTGCTCTATGTGGTCACCGGCATCGCCAAGCGGCCGATCTCCGAAGTGATCTCGGGCGTCATGCCCTTCATCGCGCTGCTGTTCGTGTTCCTGGGGCTGATGATCGCCTTCCCGGCGATCGTGATGACCCTGCCGGATTCGATCCGCTAGCGGGGTGCCGGGCGAATTGCGCAAGCCAGCATGGCCGTCCCCTGCCGGGAATGATAGAACGCGCGCCGCGGCCGCTCCCGGCGGCCGCGCGACCGCCGCAGCGAGGCCCGGATGCGCATCGACAGCCTGTTCCGCTACCCGGTGAAGGGCCTCTCCGCGGAGCCGTTGGCCGAGGTCGCCCTGGCTGCCGGCTACGGCGTCCCGCTCGACCGCGCCTATGCGGTCACGGACGGCTCCCTGCGGTTCGATCCCTGCGACCCCAAGCCTGCGCCCAAGATCCAGTTCCTGATGCTGGCGAAGTACGAGAACCTCGCCCGCCTGCGCACCCGCCTGCTGACCGGGCCGGACCGTCTGGAGATAGAGGACGGCGGTGCGGCCGAGACCTTCGCGCTCGACACGGACGGTGGCGCCGCGCTGGCGCAGCGCCTGGCGGATGTTGTCGGCGTGCCGCTGCCGGGCAACCCGATGCTGGTGCATGCGCCCGGGCACCAGTTCACCGATGTCAGCGTGCATTCGGTGGCGCTCATGCGCTCCATCTCGCTGATCAACCTGGACACCGTCGCCGACCTGTCCCGCCACCTCGCGGTGTCGCTGGACCCGATCCGCTTCCGCGCCAACCTGTATTTCTCCGGCGCGCCCGCCTGGTCGGAGCTGGACTGGGTGGACCGCCGCCTGTCCATCGGCGAGGTGGTGCTCAAGGTGGTCCGGCGCACCCGGCGCTGCGCGGCCACCAGCGTCGATCCCGCAACCGCTGTGCGCGACCTGAACTTGCCGCTCGCCATCCGCGACTATCAGGGCCACAGCGATCTCGGCATCTATGCGGAAGTGGAGCACGGCGGGCGCGTCGCGCCGGGCGATCCGATCGCGTTTCTCGACTGATTCCCGGCCCGGATCGCCGCCGACCGCGCATCCGCTCGGGTCCGATGGCCGGCGCGCACAATTTTCCCCGCGTCCTGCGCGACGCCGGCCGGCGGCTGCGGGTATATTCCCGGCGCAGCGATTCCCGGTCCCGGAGTTCCCATGGCCAGCCGAATTCCCATGGCGCCCGCGCCGCGGCGCAGGCCTGCCCGATGGCGGAGAATGGCTTCAGCGGCGCCGCCCGCGAGGACGCGATGAGCCGGCGCGCCCTCCTGTCGCCCGCTGTGCTGGCGGGCCTGATCTGCATCCTCGGGCTGGCCGGCGTCATGGCCGGCCGGTTCGACGCCACCCACCAGATGGGCGTCCTCCTGGTGTGCGGCACGACGATGGCGCTCTTCGCCACGCGGGCCCTGCCGGAATATCTCTCGGCCCTCATGTTCTTCGTCGCCTGCATCGTCGGCGGGATCGCCCCGGCGACGACGGTGCTGTCCGGATTCGCAGGATCGGCGGTCTGGCTGGTGATCGCCGGGGCGGTCATGGGCGCGGCGCTGCGCCATACCGGCCTCGCCAAGCGGCTGGGCGAAGCGCTGGCGGGCCGCCGGCCCCAGAGCTTTCCCCTGTTTCTCGCCGTGTCTCCTGTTTGGGGCCGGCCTGGTGTTCCTGATGCCGTCCGCCATGGGCCGCATCCTGTTGGTCATGCCCATGCTGGAGGCGACTGTCGCCGCGGCGGGCCTGGAGGCGCGCGATCGCCGCGCCGGAGCGATCGTGCTGGCGGGCATGGCCGGCACCTTCTTTCCGGCGATGGCGGTGCTTCCGGCCAACGTGCCGAACAACGTGCTCGCCGGACTTCTGGAGACGACGGGGATCGGCGCACCGTCATTCGCGGGCTATCTCGCACTCCATTACCCGGTGCTCGGCATCGCCAAGCTTGCGCTGATCTTCGCCATGCTGGCGTTCACCTACCGGCGCGAGCCGGCCATGCCCGGACGGGAGACCGCGCCGCGTCACCTCCCCTTCGCAGCCGGGGAAATCCGGCTCCTTGTCGTCCTGACGATCACCATCCTCGCCTGGCTGAGCGATGCCTGGCATCACGTCTCGCCCGCCTGGGTCGGCATGGCAGCCGCGGTGGTCTGCCTTTGGCCGAGCGCGGGCCTGATGCCGGAGAAGGGTCTCGGCGCCGTCAACCTCGATCCGATCTTCTATGTGGCAGCCGTCGTCGGCGTCGGCGCCGTTCTGGAGGCGTCCGGCATCGGCCACGAGCTGGCGGCGCTGACCGGCCGGCTGGTCGCCTGGGGCGGAACCGATCCCGCCGTGACGGTCCTGATCCTGATGGCCATCGCCACCGCGCTCGGCCTCCTCGTCACCATCGTCGCGGTGCCGGCGATCCTGACGCCGATCGCTCCGGGTGTCGCGGCCATGACCGGACTGCCCGTGGAAACCGTGGCCATGACGCAGGTGGTGGGCTTCTCGACGGTGTTCCTGCCCTATCAGGCGCCGCCCCTGGCGGTAGCCATGCAGGTCAATCCCGGCATCGGCCGGCTGCTGGTCGGCTTCTGCTTCCGGCTCGCCGTCCTCTCCGTGTTCATCATCTGGCCGCTCAACCTGTTGTGGTGGCGCATCATCGGCTGGCTGCCCTAGGCCGCATCCGCCGGGCGTGCCACGGCGCGCAAGCGGATGCGGCCACCGACGGGGCCCGGTTGCGGGGGCCTGCCTTCGGTGGCCGCTCTGGCCGCCATCGCCTTCCGGCATCCGGCGGCCGCCATCGGATCAGCGGGAACGGGGCGATATTCCCTGATCCGATCCCGTCAAGCGCGGATCGTGCGTGACCGGCCCTGCCGGAGCACTGCCGCCACACGGCGGTTGGCGATCAGCAGCGCCGCGCCCGTCAAAAGGCTCGCGATCGGCACGATCAGGAGTCCCAGCGCCAGCCCGTTGGGCAGGTCGGCCGCAGTCGCGGCATCGCTGACGAGGCCGACGACCAGCGGGCCGATCGCGGGGCCGAGCAGTCCGGAGCCGACCATCACGAGGCTCGTCGCCATGCCTTCGCGCCCCTTGCCGGCCAGAAGGTGAGCGGTGCCGAAGCCCCAGGGCAGCATGAAGGAGAAGGACAGCATGGTCGGCACCATCAGCAGGACGGATACCCATCCCACCGGGGCGAACCACGCTCCGGCCGCGCTGATGCTGGCGATCAGGAACAGGATGCCGGGCGGCCCGAGCACGCGGCCGGAGCCGGAAGCCACCGCGCGATCGAAGCCGCGCCCGCCCACCAGCGCGCCGAGGATGCCCATCAGCCCCTGCAGCAGCCCGAAGGCGAGCCCCGCCTCGCCGGCGCTGAAGCCGTGGGTGCGGATCAGAAAGGGCGCGGCGAAGGCATAGAACGGCCCGGCGGCGAAGCTGGCGAGGATGGCGCCGATGAACAGCCAGCGGAAGCCTTCCGACGACAGCAGACCAAGACTCGAGCGCACGAAGGACTCGCGGCCCGCGCCGGGCGCCGCCAGCGGCGGCGTCGGCCCGACGGCGGCGAAGGCGAGGACGCCGATGCCGGCACCGATGATGCCGGCGCCGATAAAGGCGGTGCGCCAGCCGAGGCATCGCGTGATGGCGCCGCCGGCGGCAAAGCCCACCATGGTCCCGAGCGGAATGCCGAGCGCGAACAGGCCGATGGCCAGGCCGCGGCGCTCGGGCCTGATGCGGCGCGCGATGATGGCATGTCCCGCCGGCGTCGCGCCGGCTTCGCCGAAGGCGACGCCGAACCGCGAGAGGCCCAGCAGGAGGAAGCTCGCGGCCAGACCGCCGAATGCGGTCATGGCGCTCCAGCCGAAAATGCAGGCGACCAGGACGAGCCGCGGCGAGCCGCGGTCGGCCACGCGGGCGAGCGGCAGCGACAGGAGGGAATAGCAGACCGCGAAGGCCACGCCCGTGAGCAGGCCGATCTGCGTGTCGCTCAAGCCGAGGTCGGCCTTGATCGCTTCCGCCATGATGAATGGCATGATCCGGTCGACCTGGGAAATGGCGCTGACCAGAAATAGAGCGCCCAGCAGAACAACAACGCGCCAGCCATCCACGTATTCATCCCGCTCCGGAATGAATAAAGGATCGGCACTTGCATTTTTACCAATTGATCCGGCCGAGACTTCTGTCATACTGGAAACGCTCCGGGCTTGGGTTGGCAGCATCAAGCTAGGTGGAGCGAGGACGGATCCGAATGCCGGAAACCTCAATAAAATTGCCCGATCCTACAAATGACGTTAGGGTAGATCCCGCGGGGCACGGGGAGCGCTGGCCGCGAGCCAAGCAGGAGCGCAGCGTGTCAACATCGCTTGTTGAGACCGTCACCGCCTATGTCGAGAGCAAGGGCGGCGGCCAGGGCCTTTTTCCCACCGCCATGGAGGGCGTCAACGTCATCCGCTCGTTCCAGGAGATGATGCCGCACCGGAAGATCTACCGGCCCTCCCTCTGCATCGTGCTGAAGGGCGCCAAGCAGATCCTCTTCGGCGAGCACACGCTGGACTATGGCGAGATGCAGTGCCTGGTGGTGAGCATGGAGCTGCCGGCGAGCGGCCGGATCGTGCAGGCGGCGCCCGACGAGCCGTTTCTCGGCGTCACCATCGATTTCGACGTGGCGGTGATCCACGAGGTCTTGCGCGAGATGGACGGGCTCTCCCCGGCCCCGGGCAGCGCCAAGCCCTGCGTGTTCGTGGCCGACGTGGATGCGCCGCTGTCCGACTGCGTCCAGCGCCTCGTGCGGATGGCGGACAACCCGAAATCCGTCCCGATCCTCTATCCCTCCGTCATGCGCGAAATCTACTACTGGCTGCTGAGCGGCCCGTACGGCGGCGAGCTCTGCAAGCTGGCCCTGCCGGAATCGAGCACCGAGCGGGTGGCCAAGGCGATCCAGCTGCTGCGGGCCAATTTCACGCAGACGCTGCGGGTGGAGCAGCTGGCCGAGGCGGCGCGCATGAGCGCCTCGTCGTTCCACCAGCATTTCAAGGCGCTGACCTCCATGTCGCCGCTGCAGTACCAAAAGCAGCTCCGGCTGCTGGAGGCGCGGCGCCTGATGATCTCCGCCGCCGCCACCGTCGCCGAAGCCGCCTACCAGGTCGGCTACGAGAGCGCCTCGCAGTTCAGCCGGGAATATTCCCGCACGTTTGGCGTGGCGCCCAAGCGCGACGTGATGAACCAGCATCGCCTGTATCGATCGCTGACCGGTCGCGAACTGCCGACCGCCTAGAGCCCACACCGCAGTGACCGCCGGCGCCGAACGGAGTGCCCGCCGCCGTGCCCGTGCCCGGCCGGGCGGGGCCATGCCCCTGCCCCCGCTCGGCCCTCGCGATTTGCAGGATCAGGCAAATTGTTTCCGCTTTCCGACATTCGCCTCCCGGCGGCCGCCGCGTAGCGTCGCGGCGCAAGGTCGAGGGACCGGACCGGAGCGTCACCCCTTCCGCGGGGCGGGAGACAGGGGATGCCCGCCGGTTGCCGTGCCCCGGCTGTCGGAAAGGAATGCACGATGCTCAAGTCCGCACAGACCCGCCTGCTGGCCGCCGCGCTCGCGGCGGGGCTCTCTGGCCTGCCGCTCGCCGGCGCGCTGGCACAGGCCGCCGCCCCCGGCGAGATCGTCGGCGTCTGGGAGACGGAGAACCGCAACCTCAAGCTCGAAATGTTCGATGCGGGCGGCACCTATGCCGGCCGCGTCATCCATGGCGCCCGCCTGATGGAGGCTGACGGGCAGACGTTCAAGAAGGATACTCTCAACCCGGATCCCGCGCTCCGGGAGCGCTCGCTCCAGGGCATCGTGTTCCTGAGCAACCTCAAATGGAACGCCGCCGAGGGCCGCTGGGACGACGGCGCCATCTACGACGCCTCGTCGGGCCGGACCCTGTCCGCTCAGGTGACGCTGACGGGCGGGAAGATGGAACTGCGCGGCTATATGGGCACGCCCCTGCTCGGCCAGACCGTGGTTCTCCAGCGCACCCGCTGAGGCCGGCCCCTCCCACCCGCAGAAATAGGCAACCCGCTGGAGCATGCGTCAGCGCGCTCCCGCGGCCGGAAGGCACGAGGATCCATGACCCACTGGACCACCAAGGACATCCCGCCCCAGCACGGCCGCACCGCCGTCGTCACTGGGACCGGCGGCCTCGGATACGAGGACGCGCTGGCCCTCGCCCGCGCCGGCGCCCGGGTGGTGATCGCCGGGCGCAATCCCGCCAAGGGCGCCCGCGCCGTCGCCACCATCAAGGCAGAGGTTCCGGACGCCCAAGTCCGCTTCGCCGCGATGGACCTTGCGAGCCTCGAGTCGGTCGCCGCCTTCGGCGCGCGACTCGCGGCCGACGAGGAGAGGCTGGACCTGCTCATCAACAATGCGGCCGTCATGACCCCGCCGGTGCGGGGCGAGACCCGCGACGGGTTCGAACTGCAGTTCGGCACGAATTATCTCGGCCATTTTGCCCTCACCGCTCATCTTCTGCCGCTGCTGAGGAAGAGCCCGAGCCCGCGCGTCGTCACGCTCGGCAGCATCGCCGCCCGCGGCGGCAGGATCGACTTCGACGACCTCCAGGGCAGGAAGGCCTACAAGACGTTCGCCCTTTATGCCCAATCGAAGCTCGCCTGCATCATGTTCGCCTTCGAGCTCAGCCGGCGCAGCGGAGCGGCGGGATGGGGCGTGGCGAGCCTCGCCGCCCATCCCGGCCTGACGCGCACCGATTTGATTGCCAATTCCGCGCCGCCCGGCAGCCTGCGGCTGGGCATTCGCCGTCGCCTGCCGTTCCTGTTTCAGCCGGCATGGCAGGGCGCCTTGCCCACGCTCTTCGCAGCCACCGAGCCGGCGGCACGGGACGGCGGCCATTACGGACCCCACCGGCTCGCCGGAACGCGCGGCTACCCCATCGAGGAGCCCCCGCCCCCGCAGGCTCTGGACGGCGCCGTCGCCGCGCGGCTGTGGGAGGTGTCGCAGGATCTGGCCGGGGTGGCCTTCCCCTGAACCGGCGCCACGCGGTCAGCCGCGCCGGGCTGCGGCGATGGCGGCGACGTCGATCTTGCGCATGGTCATCATGGCCTCGAACGCGCGCTTCGCCTCGGCGCCGCCCGCCATCATGGCCTCGGTCAGCACGCGCGGGGTGATCTGCCAGGAGATGCCCCACCGGTCGCGGCACCAGCCGCAGGCGCTCTCCTGACCGCCATTGTTGACGATGGCGTTCCAGTAGCGGTCGGTCTCCGCCTGGTCGTCGGTGGCGATCTGAAACGAGAACGCCTCGCTGTGCCGGAACGCCGGACCGCCATTGAGGCCGAGGCAGGGGATGCCGGCGACGGTGAACTGGACGGTGAGCACGTCGCCCGCCTTGCCGGAGGGATAGTCGCTCGGCGCGCGATGCACCGCCCCCATCACGCTGTCCGGGAAGGTGGCGGTGTAGAAGCGCGCCGCCGCCTCCGCGTCCCGCTCGAACCAGAGGCAGATGGTGTTCTTGGCGACGGCAGGGGCTTGGGCAGTGGTGGACATGGTCTTCCTCAAGGGTCGATGCGTCGCCCCGAGGACGCGCCGGATCGTGCCGGGCCGACAGCGCCTGCGCTCTTTATCTTCCTATCTCCGCGCACCATGCCGGCCGCAGACCGCTCATCCCCGCCGCTGGCGCCAGATCGAGGACAGGCGGTCGGCCAAGGCTTTCACGCCCCAGCGAGGGCCGCGCACGAGGGAGATCGCGGCCACCAGCGCGCCCACGCGGCGGGTGTCCGCGGAGCGGCAGTGGTCCGCCGGCACCGTGGGATGGGCGATGCGCAGGCGCATCTCCACGAACGTGCCGCCCGCGATGCCTTCCGGCAGCTCGACGTCGAACGTCGCGCCCCGGAAACTGCCCGCCTGAACCGGGCTCGCCTTGCGCGGGAGGACGATGTCCCGGCACGCCGCGCCGTTCACGGCCACGGTGATCGCCTGCCTGACCCCGGCCGCGCAGAACACCATCGGCACGTCGAGGCGGATGGCGCGCACCCCCGTGCCCGCGGGCAGGCGGAAGTGCAGCACCGCTTCCTCCCCACGGTCCAGCGGCCGCGCTCGCCGGCGACGCCCCAGCCGGACCAGGCAACGAGCTCGGCGCCCGGTTCCCTAAGCGCCAGCCTGGTGTCGATCACCGGCGCCGCCTGCGGGCACGTCATGGCCATCTGGCTCAGGAGCAGGCCGATGCGGCGATGGTCGAGGCCCAGGCGGCGCCGCTCTGCGCCGCTCATCAGCGCATCGAAGCGGATGGCGACGACGACCACGGGGACGCCGTCCCAATCGAGCACCCGGCCCGCGACAGTCCGGGAACCGCCGTCCCTGTCGCTCGCGACGAAGGACCAGTGCGCCACGTCGGCGCCGGCCCATGCGCGGGCATCGAGCCGCGGGATCTCCGCGGCGAGGTAGGGCTGCAGCCACAGGCGCAGCGCGACCGTCTCGCCGATCGCCGATCGCGGGGCGCGGAAGGCGAGTATGGCGGAGCCGCTCTCGCTCCAGCGCCCATCCCCCGCCGGGACCGACCAGCCGTCCACCATGGAGGCGCCGACGCCGGTGCGGCACAGATCGATGGCCTCATAGCCGAGTGCGGCAAGGCGCGATGGATCGGCGACCAGCGCCTTCACCCGTTCCAGCGCGAGGTCCAGGGACGCAAGGGCCTGATCGGCGGCCGCCTCGGCGTCGCTGGACGGTGGACGGGATCTGAGGGCTGCGACCACTTCGTCCGCACAATCGGCCCCATCGGGCAGCGGGCGGTCGGTGATCGCCGCGACCTCCCGCAGCGCCGCGCCGGCCCAGGCTTCAAGCCCGTAGCGGCGGCAGAGGTCATGGAACAGCGGCCAGTCCCACGCATCCGGCGCGCCGGCCTCCAGCAGCAGCGCCGCCTCCGCCACCCAGTCGTAGCGCTGCATGACGGTGTCGTGGAAGGCATGCGCCAGCAGCACGAACAGGTGGTCGGCGAGGCCGCTCACCGCCACCGGCCGGCCGTCGAACCGCGCCGCGACGGCGCGCGTCCACAGCCCTTCGGTGTGGCGCGGATCGGCGATGGCCTCCGCCGCGCGCCAGTGCAGGTCGATCTGCGTCCCGCCACGCGTGGAGCCGTCGGCGCCGACGGAGATGAGGCCGACGGCGTGGAACCGGTCGAGGTCGTCGTCGGAAATCTGCGATCCGCGCGCGCCGGTCCAGCCCGCGCCGATCAGCGCATCGAGCGCCGCGCGCGCCTGTTCGGGCGGCACCAGCAGGTCGAAGTCGCCCATGGGGCGGGTCTCTACCGCCTTCGGCCAGCGCACCAGCAGCGCCGCGCCCTTGATGAGCATCACCGGAATATGGGCGGCACCGAGCGCGTCCAGCGCGCGGGCAAGCGCCCGCTGGCGCATCATGCCGGTGAGCCAGATCAGCTTCGCCTGGCCCTTGAGCCAGGGCAGGATCGGATCGTCGATCCCCGCGCGCCGCAGGTTCGCCAGCAGCAGCGGCATCAGCCGCAATTCGCGGCCGTGCATGTCGGCGGGGTTGGCGAACGGGCGCCAGGCGGCGAAGGCGTCGCGCGCGGCATCGCCGCTGCCGAGGCAGGCGACGAGGAGGTTCCGCTCCCTCTGCGTGAGGCCGAGGGCCTGCGTCACGGGCGGGCTCCGCGCTTGGCGTCGATGAGCGCCTTCATGATGCGCAGATAGTCCTCGCGCTGCCGGGGCCGCTCGCGCCGTCCCATGTTGGCGCCATGGATGCGCCGCAGCAGGACGAGATCGTCGAGCATACGCCAACGGAACCCCGCGATGCAGGCCTGGGCGTACCAGGCGACGAAGTCGGCGAACAGCCGGGTTTCGTCGAACGCGCCCAGCCGGTCGAACGCGGCGCGTCGCAGCAGCATGGTGCCCTTCAGGAAGCCGGGCTCCGCCGCGGTGCCGATGCGCAGGCCGGTCCGCTCGTGATCGGGCAGATCGGGGCTCGCGAAGGGGGTCATGTGGCCGAAGACGGCGTCCAGCTCCGGCTCCGCCGCGAGCGCGGCGGTCTGCACGCGGAGCTTGCCGGGGCACCAGAGGTCGTCCGCATCGAGGAAGGCGAGCACATCGCCGCTGGCCTGGGCGGCGGCGGCATTGAGCGCGGCGCCGACCCCCTGGTTCGGCTGACGCAGCAGCGTGACGCCGTCGATCGCCCCGGCGACCGCCGCGCTGGCGTCGGTGGAGCCGTCGTCGACCACGATCACCTCGGCCGCGCCGGGTCCTGGTCCAGGGCCGAGCGGATCGCCTCGCCGATATAGGCTTGCGCATTCCAGCAGGCGATGAGCACCGAGACGCGCATGGGTTCAGCCCCCGCTGCGGCGGCGGCGGATGGCGGACCACATGGCTTCCAGCATGGGCGCCTGCCCGAGCGCCGCCGCACGCGAGCGGTTGCCGCCATGCTGGCGGTAGACCAGCGTCACCGCATCGACCTGGGTCAGGACCGCGCCGGCATCCCGCACGCGGAGATAGAAATCGAGGTCCTCGGCCCGGTCGGCCGCGGGGTCGAGCCCGCCCAGCGACTGCCACAGACGCCGCCGGATCAGCGACGCGTGCAGCAGGAAGGGCACCGCCGTACCGTCCGCCTGCCGCAGGCGCGGGTCGGGAACGGCCCCCGCCATCTCTTCCAGGCGGAAGCGGCCATAGGCATAGTCGGTGTCCGGCGCCCGCTCGACCGCGGCGAGAAGCGCGGCGGTGCGCTCCGGCGGCCAGAGATCGTCGTGGTCGAGGAAGGCGAGCCATTCGCCCGTGGCGCGGGCGACACCGAAGTTGCGCGCCGCCGCCGGGCCGCCGCGCGCGGTGCGGATCAGGATCGCCGCCGGATCGGCCTTGGCGACGATCTCGGCGGTGCCGTCGTCCGAGCCGTCATCGACGACGATGACCTCGCCGACCGGCACGCTCTGGGTGCGGATGCTCGCGAGCGCCTCGGCGATGAGGGCCGCGCCGTTATGGACCGGCACGATGGCGCTGATGGACGCGCCGCTCATGCCAGTTCCCCGGCCAGCGCGTCGAGGGCCGGGCCGAAGTCCGCGCCGGGATCGAAGCGGCGCGGGCGCAGCATCGCCAGAAGGCGCATCACCTTGGCCGTGCGCGCGGCCTCGTAGCCGGGCGTCGCCACCAGGGTGTTGGCCATCAGGGTGGAGAGCACCGCGGTGCGGGTGGCCGGCCCGAACTGCGGCGCCTCGGCGCCGCGCCGGTCGAGCAGCAGCACCGCCTTCAGGTCGGCCCCGCCGATGACGCCGCCGCCCCCCTGCCCGCCGAGCACCAGTTCGTGGCGCCGCTCGCCCAGTTCCTGCGAGACCTCGCGCAGCACCGTGCCGATCCAGGGAAAGCGCGCCGCCATGTCGTCGCGCAGCCGCGCCGTGGCGAACAGCGGCGCCACTTCGGGCACGTCGGTGCGCAGCAGCACGTAATCGTCGCCGCTATAGCGCCAGCCGGCCTTGAGCGCCGCCAGCGCGAGCGTCGTCTTGCCGGCGCGGCCGGGGCCGGTGAGCATCACGGCGCCGCCGTCCCGCGCGATGGCGGCGGCGTGCACCGCGATCCAGGGCGTGGCGTCCAGCATCACCTGGAGGATCGGCAGGAAGGGGCGCGAGCGCTCCCAGGCGGGGATCGCCGCCGCGTCCTCCACCCAATAGAGCGCCTGGCGGCGTTCCAGGTCCACGGCATAGAGCGTGGGCGCATGGCGGCCCATCCACAGCACATAGGCCTCAGCCCCGGCACCGAGGCGCATGTCGCCGCCCCGCTCCGCCGGCACCAGAGCGGGAGCCGGCGTGCCGCCGCTGCCGCTCGCGACCGTGATCTGCCAGACGTCCGCGTCATCCCCGGGATCGCCGGCCGCCGAGGTCGCGCCCGCGAATGCGGGGCTGAACGCGGCGCAAGCTCGGGCGTTGCGAAATCGATGCGCAGGCGCAGCGGCCCGGCGGCCGCCGCGATGCCCTGCGCAATGCGGGGAGCACGGCCGATGCCGGCCGTCGTCTCCGCAATGGCGCGGCGAACGGCGCAGTCCATGGGGGTCAGGCGGCCGGCGCGCCGGGCATCACCGGCCAGCCGGCCTCTGCGACGTCGTGGATCGGATCGACCAGCAGAAGGCCCTGGAGGTCGTCGAACCGCTCCACGGACGGCGCCTCGAAGGGGCCGCATGCCAGCGCCGCCGCGGAAGCCTCCAAGCCCTCCGCAATCTCCAGCAGCCCATCGGCCTGGAACTGCGCGATCAGCGCGCCGATGGCCGCCTCGATGCCCGCCGCATCGCCGCTGAAGGCGGCCGCGATCTGGCGTCCCGTGTGGCCGGCGGAGAGCTTCTCCCAAAGGACCGGCGCGGAGCCGCCGAGGCTGTAGAACAGGCCGGTGTCGAGATTGGCGACCACCATCTCGTCCCCGAAATCCTTGAAGATGATGCCGGGGCCCGCCGGGCGAAACACGCGATCGAGCACCCGAAATCTCCTAAGTATATGTTTTGAGACGGCTAATAGCTTCGCAATTCAGGTATCCCTGCAAGCTTGGCTTGTCAATTGCGTGCACCCGTCCACCCTGCAAGCTAGCGCAGGACAGCGCGCGCGCAAATGCACACTTTCTTATTACGTTACGGCATGTTGCGTGAGGGGAGCAGCGCATGGCCGCGCCGGCGCCGGCGGCTCCAATGGACCGCCATGAGTTTTGCACGCCCGAAAGGGAGAGAGACTTCGCCGGCTCGGCTCAGCCGCGCAGTTCGGCGAGGATTTCCAGCGCCGTGTCGAGGCGCACCTTGCCGCCGGCCTTGAGGCGTGCCGTGACGGCCTCGATCTCGTCGCCCTTGGCGCCGGCCGTCACCGCGATGTTGCGCGCATGCAGCGACATGTGGCCCTTCTGGATGCCTTCGGCCGCCAGCGCCCGCAGCGCGCCGGTATTCTGCGCCAGCCCCACCGCGACGATGATCTCGGCGAGCTCGCTGGCGCTGGTCACGCCGAGCAGCTTCACCGCCGCCTGCGCCACCGGGTGGGTCTTGGTGGCGCCGCCCACCAGGCCCACCGCCATGGGCATCTCCATGGTGCCGACCAGATTGCCGTCGGCATCCTTCTCATAGTGCGAGAGCGAAGTGTAGCGCCCGCCCGCGGCAGCATGGGAATGGGCGCCGGCCTCCACCGCCCGCGTATCGTTTCCAGTGGCAAGCACCACGGCGGTGACGCCGTTCATGATGCCCTTGTTGTGGGTCGCGGCGCGGTAGGGGTCGGCCGCGGCGAAGGCATAGGCATCGAGGATGCCGTCCACCACGTCGGCGCCGCCCAGCGCGTCGCGGTCATAGGTGGCGCGCACGCGGGCGAGCCGCATGTCGGCCTTGTTGGACAGGATGCGCAGCCGCACGCGGCCGCCGGTGATGTCGGCCACCAGCGGCGCCAGCGCCTCCGCCATGGTGTTCACCGCATTGGCGCCCATGGCGTCGCGCACGTCGACGATGAGGTGCAGCACCACGAAGGTCCGCGCGCCGGCCTCGACGATGCGCACCTGGATGTCCTTGGCGCCGCCGCCCACCTTCACCAGGAAGGCATCCTGGGCATTGGCAAGGTCGAGCAGGTCCTGCCGGCGCTCGAACAGGCGCAGGCGCGCCCCGAACGGGTCCTTGACGTCCACCACCTGGACCTGGGCGATCATGATCGGCTGGCTGCTGGAGGTGGTGAAGCCGCCCTTCAGCCGCGCGACACCCGCCATGTTGCTGGCGGCGGCGACCACCGACGGTTCCTCGGTGGCCATGGGCACGAGATAGTCCCGGCCGTTGACGGTGAAGTTGGCGGCGATGCCGAGCGGGATCGGCAGGGTGGCGACCACGTTCTCGATCATGTGGTCGGCGATGGAGAGCATCTCAGCGTCGGTGCGGCCGATGCGGGTCAGCTCCTCGTCCTTGAGGCCGCAGGTTTCGAGCACCGTCTTCAGGCGTTCCGCAGGCGAAAGCTTGTAGAACTGCGGAATGCGGCTGTTGACGGTCATGTTTCGGCCTCCCGGGGCTTGGCGATTGCGCGGAAGCCTAAGGGGTGCCCTCGCCCGCAAACAATGTGGCCGGCTCACACCCGCACGGAGCGCCTGCGTGGGTTTTCGACACCGGGGCCGCCGTCACCCACCCCGTCCGATGGCGTGCAGGCGCAGCGCCAGGTGGATGTCGAGGGTGCGTCCGGCCTCGTTCCAGCCCGGGGCGATCTCGCCGATGCTCTCCAGCCGCTGGCGCATGGTGTTGACGTGGATGCCCATGGCGGCGGCCGCCTTCTGCAGGCTGTGGCCGTTGTCCATGAAGGCGAGCAGCGTCGCCGCAAGCCGGCTCTTGCGCCGGCGGTCGTGGGCGACGATCGGCCCCACCGCCGACATCACGAACTGCTCGATCGCGTCCTCGCCCTTGCGCTCGAACAGCAGGGCATAGATGGACAGCGTCTTCTCGAAGACGATCCGCCCGCGCTGGCCGAGCGTGACCATCAGCCCGCAGGCGCGGCGCAGCGCCTGATAGGCGACCGGAACCCCCTCCAGCGCGGGAATGGGCGCCGAGATGACGATGCTGAAGCGGCTCTGGAATGCCTCGTCCAGCACCTCGCAGACCCGGTCGGCGAGGCCGGACGGGTCGCCCGCGCTGGTGACGATCACCACGTCGCCGTTGAATTCGGCGAGGATGGTGTCGCGCGCGCTGAGCGCCGAGCGCACGGCCGAGGAGATGCGGGTGGCGGGCACCTCGCCTGCATCCACCAGCAGCAGCGTGATCGGCCACGACAGCGAGACCCCGCTCGGCAGCTGGCGCGCGCATTCCGGCGAGAACGGATCGGTGGCGCCGCGCAGCAAAGCGGCGACGATGTCGGCGACGGTGCGGTAGGTGGCCTGGGCCACCCGCTCCAGCGACATCAGGACGATGCCGGAGACCAGGGCGCTGCGCTCCAGCGTGCGGATCTCGGATTCCGAAAGCTCCTTCGGCCGCGTCAGCAGCAGCGCGCCGAGCCGCGCCGAGCCGCCCATCACCGCCGCCACCCGGGTGACGGCGCCGTCGGTTCCCTGGAGCGGCACCGAGCGGCCGAGCACGGCGCTGTCGCGGATCGCCTTGGCGATGTCCTCGTCGGCAAGCTGGGCCGGCGGCTGGCCGCAGGTGAGGCGCCGGCGGTCGTCCAGCATGCAGGCCTCGCCCCTCAGCAGGTTGGAGACGCGCCGGGTCAGGTCCTCCAGCGAGCCGCCGCGGGCGATCAGCTCGGTGAGCTGCTCGTGGGCGATCGCGGCCTCCTCCACGTCCTCGGCCTTCGCCTGGAGCGCCGCATTGGCCTGCCGTGCCATCCTCAAGGCGCGCTGCGCCTCCTCCAGAAGGCGCGCATTCTCTATGGCCAAGGCCGCGAAGGTTGCGAGCGAGGAGAGCACGGCGATCTCGTGCGGCGTGTAGGACCTGGCATAGCGGTCGCCGACGAACAGCACGCCGATCACCTGCGTCTCCAGCGCCAGCGGCACCCCGAGGATGGAGACGATGCCTTCGCCCGCGGTCGCGCGGTCGATGCCGCGGTCGTGGTCGAACTGGGTATCGGCGGGGTAGTTGCTCGACTGGAACGGACTGCGGCTTTTTGCGACGCTGCCGCACACGCCGATGTTCCGCGGCACCCGGATGGTGGCGAAATCCCGCGAAATCACGCCTTCGGTCGCCCGGACATAGAAATCGCCGTGCTCCTCGTCCGCCGCCGAAAGATAGGCGATATCGCTGCCCGCCAGCTGCTTGGCGCGCTGGACGATGGCGCGCAGGACCTGGTCGGTATCGCGCAGGCCCGCCAGATCCCGCGCGGTCTCGTAGAGCGCGGTCAGTTCGCCCTCGCGCTTGCGCTTCTGCTCCGCCGTGTCGCGCAGGCGCGCGGCGACGGCGATGTCGGCGCGCAGGTCCGCGGCGTCCGCCGCGCCGGGGCCGCTGGCAATCTCCTCCGCCAGCCGGTCGAAGCTCGACATGGGGGCATTGTCGCTGAGCAGGCGCAGCAGGCGCCGGTAGGGCGCGGTGGGATCGCCGGCCGTGTCGGGCCCCGTGACCTTGGTGGTGAGTGGGACGCCCACGCCATCCTCCCTTGCGTCGTCTTCGGCCGGCGGGCCGCGCGCGCTGCGCGACTGTCGCACGGTTTGCCGGCACGTAAATGGAGCTATCGCACATAAACCGCCTATAGGAATGTCGCCTGCATATATTTCTTGCCCCTCCCTGCCATCCCACACTGCCGGCGGCGACGGGCAGCCGGACGCCGTGGCGCCGGCTTGGCCGGCACCGAGCCAGCTATCGAAAGCGGGGCGTTCGTGGTGAAACCTGCGGCGGGCCGGTCCGGTCCGCAGCCAACAAGGTCAATAAGGGAGGAAGGCATGGCGATCGAGGTTCCCGCCGCGGCGGCGCTGGGTCAGGCTGCGGGATCGGCGCCAGACGGGCCGCTCGCGGGGGTGAAGGTTCTGGACATCACCCGCGTCGTCGCCGGCCCCTATTGCGCCATGCTGCTGGCCGATCTCGGCGCCACCGTCGTCAAGGTGGAGCATCCGGACGACCCCGATTATGCCCGCACCTTCCCGCCCTTCGTGGGCGAGGAGGCGGCCGGGCTGAGCGCCTTCTTCAGCCAGTACAACCGCAACAAGCTCGGCATCTCGCTGAACATGAAGACCGCCGAGGGCAAGGCGCTGCTGAAGCGCCTGGTGCGCGAGGTGGATGTGCTGGTGGAGAATTTCCGTCCCGGCACCATGGAAAAGCTCGGCCTCGGCTACGAGGTGCTGCGGCAAGAGAATCCGAGGCTGGTCTACACCGCCATCAGCGGCTTCGGGCGCACCGGGCCGAACTCCTCCCGCCCCGCCTTCGACAATACCGGCCAGGCGGCGGGCGGGCTCTGGTCCATGAACGGTTATGCCGACCGCCCGCCGGTCAGGGTGGGCACCATCATCGGCGACCTCGCCGCCTCGCTCTACGCAGCCATCGGCACGCTGGCGGCGCTGCGGGTGGTGGAGCGCGGCGGCGCCGGCCAGGTGGTGGACGTCTCGCAGCAGGATTCGGTGCTCAGCCTCACCGAGAATGCGGTGGTGCGCTACACCACCAAGGGCGAGGTCGCCTCCCCGCTCGGCAGCGAGCACCCCTTCGTGCGACCCTACGGCCAGTTCCCGTGCAAGGACGGCTACGTCTTCTTCGGCGGCTATACGGACAAGTTCTGGCGCCTGACCTGCCAGCTGTTCGGCGCGCCCGAGGTCGCCGACGACCCGGCCATCGACACCATGGAGAAGCGGTTCGACCCGGTGGTGGCCGAGACCCGCGTGCGGCCGATCCTGGAGCGCTGGTTCTCCGCCTACACCAAGGCCGAGCTGGAGGAGATGGCGGGCGACACCATTCCCCTCAGCGCCATCAAGACCATCGCCGAGGTGGTGGAGGACCCGCACATCGCGGCGCGGGACATGATCGTCAGCGTGCCGCTGGGGGCGCAGATGGTGCGCATGTTCGGCCAGCCGGTGAAGCTCTCCGCCACCCCCGCCAACACCTTCGCCAAGGCGCCGGACGTGGGCGAGCACAATGCCCTGGTCTATGGCCGCCTCGCCGGCCTCTCGGCCGAGGATCTGGCGCGGCTCGCGGACGAAGGGGTGATCTGACGTGGCGATCGAACTCACCAGAGACGGCGCCGTCGCCACCATCCGCATCGCCCGTCCGGAGAAGCTCAACGCGCTGTCGCTCCAGATGTACGCGGACCTGGGCGCGGCATTCGCAGAGGCGCGGGACGACGACGCGGTGAACGCCGTGGTGCTCACCGGCGCCGGAGAGCGCGCCTTCTGCGTCGGCGCCGACCTCACCGAATCGATCCCGGCGCTCGCCAGCGGCGCATTCGACATCAGCGCCTGGGACCCCGCCCATCTCAAGGGCCAGCGCTTTTACAAGCCGCTCGTCTGCGCGGTGCGCGGCCTGTGCATCGGCGGCGGATTCGAGATCATGCTGGCGAGCGACATCCGCATCGCCTCGACCGACGCGGTGTTCCAATTGCCCGAGCCGGTGCACGGCTTCGTGCCGGCGGGCGGCACGCTGGTGCGCCTCGTGCGGCAGATCGGCTACGCCCACGCCATGGAGATCATGCTCACCGCCCGGCGCTTTTCGCCGGACGAGATGGTGCGCTTCGGCGTCGTCAACCAGGTGGTGGCGCCGGAGGCGGTGGAGGCACGGGCGCAGGAGATCGCCGCCGGCATCGCGGCGCTGAGCCCTTCCGCCGTCCAGACCATCAAGGAAGCGGCGCTGACGCTGCAGGATGCGCCGTGGGACGAGGCGTTCGCCCGCGAGGCGGTGCTCGGCCAGCGCACCTTCACCAGCGCGGACGCGCGGCGCGGGCTTGCCGCCTTCGCCGACCGGGCGGCGCGGGCCAGGGACTGACGCAGGGGCAGCGGCTCTGCGAAATGTCGGCGCGCCATACCGGAAGGCACCCGCCCTGTGGCTTTCGCACATTGAATGGGACGTTCCGCAGTCCCTAAGATTTCTGCAATCGCCGCCGTGCCTTGCGCCCTGAGACGCGCCTGCATCGGCCGACAATAAGCCAAAAGGGATGGACCCATGGACACGCGCCGGATGACCCGCCTTCGCCACGCTTTCGCCGTCTCGGCCGCCCTCGCCCCGCTGGCGTTGGCCGCGGCTTTTCCCGCCTCCGCGCAGGCGCAGGCGCCCAAGGTGTCCGACGACGTGGTGAAGATCGGGCTGATCGAGGACATGTCCGGCGTCTATGCCGACATCACCGGCATGGGCGCCGTCACCGCGGCGCGGATGGCGGTGGAAGAGTTCGGCGGCAGGGTGCTCGGCAAGCCGGTCGAGGTGGTGTTCGCCGACCACCAGAACAAGGCCGACATCGGCGGCGCCATCGCCCGCCGCTGGTTCGATTCCGAGAATGTGGACGCGATCCTGGACGTCGCCTCCTCCTCGCCCGCCCTGGCCGCGCTCGAAGTGGCGAAGGACAAGAAGAAGATCATCGCGCTCAGCTCGCCGGGCTCGATCCGCATCACCAACGACGCCTGCGGGCCCTACGTGATCCACTGGGCCTACGATTCCTACGCCATCGCCCATTCCACCGGCACGGCGCTGGTGAAGCAGGGCAATGACAGCTGGTACTTCATCGTCGCCGACTACGCCTTCGGCCACAGCCTTGCGAAGGACACTGGCGATGTGGTGACCGCCAATGGCGGCAAGGTGGTGGGCAGCACGCGCCTGCCGGTGGGCACCACCGACTTCGCCTCGGCCCTGCTCCAGGCCCAGGGCTCCGGCGCCAAGGTGGTGGCGCTGGCCAATGCCGGCGGCGACACCATCAACTCCATCAAGCAGGCGGCGCAGTTCGGCATCACCCAGGGCGGCCAGAAGCTGGCGACGCTGGCCGGCTTCATCAACGACGTTCACGGCCTCGGCCTGAAGGAGGCGCAGGGCCTCACCATCACCGAGGCGAGCTACTGGGACATGAACGACGAGACCCGCAAGTGGTCGCAGCGCTTCTTCGAGAAGATGAAGGCGATGCCGAACATGCTCCAGACCGGCACCTATTCGGCGACCCTGCACTATCTCAAGGCCGTGGAGGCCGCCGGCACCGACGAGACCGAGGCGGTGATGCGCAAGATGCGGGAGATCCCGGTCAACGACGTGTTCTACAAGAACGGCAAGATCCGCGTGGACGGGCGCATGGTCCACGACATGTACCTGTTCCAGGTGAAGAAGCCTTCGGAATCGAAGGGGCCGTGGGACTATTACAACCTGATCGCCACCATTCCGGGCGACCAGGCGTTCCAGCCGCTCGCGCTCTCCACCTGCCCGCTGGTCAAGAAGTAAGGCGAACGGCGCCCTCAGGCGTCCTCGCCCGTCAGCCAGGCCAGCAGCGGCTCGAAGCCGCCGCGCGCCACGAGGTCGGGCAGGATGCCGTGGGCGGCGACGCCGTCGAGCGGCAGAAGCAGGGCATCGGGCACCTGCGCCATGCGCTGCGCCTCGTCACGGTCGGCCGCATTGTCGGCGCCGAACACCAGCCTGAGGCTGGGTCCGGCGCGCGGCCGCCCCATAGAGGGCGGCGAGGTCCAGCGTATCGGTGTCGAGGCATCCGCCGCCAGCCCCTCCTTGCGCCGGCGCTCGCGCAGCCGGG